>NZ_JBFASK010000018.1:44882-152167 GCF_040677675.1 Streptomyces sp. NPDC053755
GCCCGGGCGACGTCGACCAGGCGCCCCTTCCCGGCACGGACGGCTGGGAGAGGACCGCCCGGGCGACGTCGACCAGGCGCCCCTTCCCGGCACGGACGGCTGGGAGAGGACCGGTGAGGGGTGACCGGCACGGGTCGACGGTCGTCCGTGGTGCCGATAGGCCGGTGCCGGATCGGCCGGTGGCGACGGTCCTGACGGTCCGCGTGCTCGTCGTATGACTCCCGTGTGTCCCCGCCTGCGCCGTACCGGCATCCGTGACGGCCCGACCGGCGCGTCGCACCCGCCGGCTCCACCGCGCGCACGGCCCGCACCCCGGCGAGGACGGCCGGGCCGGCGTCCGGTGCCGCCTCTCACATCGCGCGGTGCCGGGGCCAGGTGGGGGGAGACGCGCACTCGCGTCGGGGCGCACGGGGAAGGTCTCCTCCAGAGGCCGGGCCGCGATCTCGTCCTCGCTCTCCCGGACGGGCACCCTGCCTCCCTACGGCCCGGCGATCTCCGAACGCCGCGGCACCCCTCGGGCGACGAGCCGTGCTCCTGGTAGCCGCCTGTCGGCGCACGCGGCCGTGCCACTCCTGTCCGCGCGGGCGTCCTCGGGCCGCGGTCAGACGGAGGCGGTCTTGGTGAGAAGCGCTCCCATGGCCGCGAGGACGGTGGGCTCGACGCGGTAGTAGACCCAGGTGCCGCGCCGTTCGGAGGTGAGCAGCCCGGCTTCCCTCAGCTTCTTGAGGTGGTGGGAGACCGTGGGCTGGGAGACGCCGACGTCGGAGATGTCGCAGACGCATGCCTCGCCGCCCTGGTGCGAGGCGACGGCGGAGAAGAGCCGCAGCCGGACCGGATCCCCCAGCGCCTTGAACATGACCGCGGTCCGGGCGGCCTCTTCGGCGGTCAGCGGCCGCTCGTCCAGCGGCGGACAGCAGGGCGCTATCTCGGGCTCCAGCAGGGGGAGCGCCTTCACGTTCGACATGTATCTATGTTGACACACGTCGAACCAACGGCCTCCGAGGCGCACCTCCCGAGCCCTGCCCCGCTGCCCGGCGGGCTCGACGGCCACGACCCGGATTCGATGCATGTCTATGTTGACGCTTGTCGAATCAGGTGCCATGCTGGCGACCAGGAGATCGACGAACGTCGAATCAGCAAGGGGAAGAGCCGTGAACATCACCGCCACCGACCAGCTGCCCGTGGTGGTCGTCGGAGCCGGCCCCGCCGGTCTGGCCACCGCCGCGCACCTCGTCGACCGGGGCCTGGAGCCGTTGGTCCTGGAGGCCGGCGCCCGGGCCGGCGCGGCCGTGCGGGAGTGGTCCCACGTGCGGCTCTTCTCCGCCTGGGGCGAGGTCGTCGACCCGGTCGCCGAGAAGCTGCTCGCGCCCACGGGCTGGGTCAAGCCCGACTCGGACACGTACCCGACCGGCGGGGACTGGGCGGACGGCTACCTCCAGCCGCTCGCGGACGTCCTCGGCGACAGGATCAGGCTCGGCGCCCGGGTCACCGGCGTCTCCCGTACCGGCCGCGACCGCGTCGTCGATGCCGACCGGGGGCGGCAGCCCTTCACCGTGCACGTCCGGTACGGCGACGGACGCGAGGAGCGGTTCCTCGCCCGCGCCGTGATCGACGCCTCCGGTACGTGGTCGACCCCGAGCCCGGCCGGCGGGGACGGCCTCCCGGCCCTCGGTGAGCGCGCGGCGGCCGGCCGGGTCTCCTACCGCGTCCCCGACCTCGACGACCCCGCCGTGCGGGCCCGATACGCCGGGAGGCGCACCGCCGTCATCGGCTCGGGAGCCTCCGCCTTCACCACGCTCGCCTCGCTCGCCGCCCTCGCCACCTCCGCGGACGGTAGCGGGACACGTGCCGCCTGGATCCTGCGCCGGGCCGTCTCGGGGGCCACCTTCGGAGGGGGAAGCGCCGATCAGCTGCCGGCTCGCGGCGCCCTCGGCCTCGCCGCCAGGGCAGCGGTGGACGAGGGGTACGCCGAGGCCGTCACCGGCTTCCGTACCGCTGCGATCGAGCGCGAGGGCGAGCGGCTGGTCCTGGTCGCCGAGGACGGCCGCCGCACCGGGCCGGTCGACGAGGTCATCGTCCTGACCGGGTTCCGCCCCGACCTGACCTTCCTCGACGAGCTGCGCCTCGACCTCGACGAGCGCCTCCAGGCCCCCGTCGCGCTCGCGCCGCTCATCGACCCGAACCAGCACTCCTGCGGCACCGTCCACCCGCACGGAGTGAAGGAGCTCTCGCACCCGGAGGAGGGCGTCTACCTGGTCGGCATGAAGTCCTACGGCCGCGCTCCGTCCTTCCTCGCGCTCACCGGCTACGAACAGGTCCGCTCGGTCGTCGCCGCGATCGCCGGGGACCACGCGTCCGCCGAGCGCGTCGAGCTCGTCCTTCCCGAGACCGGGGTCTGCGGCGGCGCCGGCCTCTTCGACCGACCCGCCGACACGACGACCGACGGCGGCTGCTGCGCGATCCCGGCGGAGCTCCGGACCGGCGTCGGAGCCACGGCCGCCTCCGGCGGCTGCTGACCCGCCCATCCACCCCACCCACACATCGGAGGACACCATGTCCCGCGTTCAACTCGCTCTGCGCGTTCCCGACCTGGCGGCATCCGTCGCCTTCTACACGAAGCTCTTCGGCACCGAGCCCGCCAAGCTCCGCGACGGCTACGCCAACTTCGCCGTCGCGGAACCGCCGCTCAAGCTCGTCCTCATCGAAGGCGCCGAGACCGAGGACACCCGCATGGACCACCTCGGCGTGGAGGTCGACACCACCGAGGCGGTCCGCGCCGCCGCCACCCGCCTGGGTGGGGAAGGGCTGGCGACGACGGAGGAGAACGACACCACGTGTTGCTACGCCGTCCAGGACAAGGTGTGGGTCCACGGCCCCGGCCGCGAACCGTGGGAGGTGTACGTGGTCAAGGCGGACGCCGGCACCCTCACCAGGCAACAGGGCAGCACCTGCTGCACCGGCACGGGCGCCTCCGCCGACGACGTCCCGCGTGTACCGGTCGCCGCGGGCGGATGCTGCTGATCTCCCGATGACCGACCCCCACACCCGCGGGGCCGCGACCGGAGCAGGGGACCGGTCGCGGCCCCGCGCCGTCCTGCCCGCGCTCTGCGCCACCCAGATCACCGGCTGGGGCGTCGTCTACTACGCCTTCCCGGTCCTGAACCCGCAGATCACCGCCGACAGCGGCTGGTCCACCGGCGCCACGACGGCGGCGTTCTCGCTCGCCCTGGTCATCTCCGCGATCGCCGGAATCAGGGTGGGCCGCGTGATCGACCACCGCGGCCCGCGCGCGGTCATGACGGCGGGCTCCGCGGCCGGCGTCGCGAGCCTCACCCTCGTGGCACTGGCACCGAACCTGCCCGTCTTCTTCGCCGGCTGGATCCTCGCGGGTCTGTCCATGGCCGCCACCTTCTACCAGCCCGCCTTCGCCGCCCTCACCCGCTGGTGGGCCCCCGACCACGTCCGCGCCCTGACGATCGTCACCCTCGCCGGCGGCCTCGCCTCCACCGTCTTCGCGCCGCTCACCGCCGTCCTGGCCGACCACCTGTCCTGGCGAGGGACCTACCTGGTGCTGGCCGCGATCCTCGCCGTGGTCACCATCCCGGCCCACGCCCTCGCGCTCAGGGCGCCCTGGCCGCCGCCGGAACCCCCCGCGCCGGACGGCACGGACGCGGGCCCCGGGGTGATCGCCCGCAGCCGGCCCTTCGTCCTGCTCGCCGTCGCCTTCACGGTCTCGTCCTTCGCGATGTACGCCGTCGTCGTCACCCTGGTCCCGCTCCTCCTCGACCGCGGCTACACCACGTCCCAGGCCGCCTGGGCCCTCGGCCTCGGCGGCGCCGGCCAGACGGCGGGCCGCACCCTCTACGCCCCGCTCGCCCGCTCCACCGGAACCACGGTCCGCACCACGACGCTCATCGCGCTCGGCGCCCTGACCACCGCGGCCCTCGCGGTCACCCCGGGCCCGTACGGCCTGGTGATCGCGGTCTCGATCGCGGCCGGCATGATCCGCGGCAACCTCACCCTCCTCCAGGCCACCGCGATCACCGACCGCTGGGGCACCGAGCACTACGGCCGGCTCTCCGGACTCCTCGGCGCCCCCTCCCTGACGGCCTCCGCCCTCGCCCCCTTCGCGGCCGCCTTGCTCGCGGTCCCCCTGGGCGGATATCCGGAGTTGTTCGCCACGCTCGCCGGCCTCGCCCTGGCGGCCGCTCTCGTCGCCACGGCGACCTCACCACCCGGCTCCTTCCGAGTGCCGCGCGCCCCCGCCCCGTACAAACTCCGCAGACCGGCCGCCATACTGGACAGGCCGGGGAGGGCGCGACGAATCAACGGGGGCGACAGCACGAGATGGCGGAAACCAGGCTGATCCAGGGCCGCTACCGGCTGCACGACGTGATCGGGCGCGGCGGCATGGGCGAGGTGTGGCGTGCGACCGACGAGTCGCTCGGGCGCCGCGTCGCGGTCAAGTGCCTCAGGCCGCTGGGGCCTCAGCGGGATCCCGACTTCACGCGGGTGCTCCGCGAGCGGTTCCGGCGCGAGGCGCGGGTCGCCGCCTCCCTCCAGCACCGCGGGGTCACCGTCGTCCACGACTTCGGCGAGTCGGAGGGGGTGCTCTTCCTGGTCATGGAGCTGCTGGAGGGCCACAACCTCAGCCAGCTCCTGGAGGAGAACCAGCAGCACCCGCTCCCGGTCCATGACGTCGTCGACATCGCCGAACAGGTCGCCGACGCCCTGGCCTACACCCACCGCCAGGGCATCGTGCACCGGGACCTCAAGCCGGCCAACATCATGCGGCTCGGCGACGGGGCCGTGAAGATCTGCGACTTCGGGATAGCGCGCCTCGGCGCCGACATCGGCTTCACCTCGCGCCTCACCGGCACGGGCATCGCCATGGGGACGCCGCACTACATGTCTCCGGAGCAGATCAGCGGCGGCGAGGTCGACCACCGCAGCGATCTGTACTCGCTGGGCTGCGTGCTGTACGAGATCGCCACCGGTGCCCCGCCGTTCGACCTCGACGACGCCTGGGCCGTCCTCGTCGGGCACCGTGACACCCCGCCGCGCCCGCTGCGCACGCACCGCGCCGAACTGCCCGACTACCTGGACCGGATCGTCCTCGACCTGCTGGCGAAGACGCCGGACGGGCGCCCTACGGACGCGGGCGATCTGCGCCGCCGGATCGTCACGGCACGGACGGGACCCGCCCCGGCGGCCGTCCACGCCCCCGCCGCGACCGCGCCCGCCGTCACGACCGCGACCGCTCACACCGGCCCGGCCGTGACCGGCGGCGCCACGGCGACGGCGACACCGTGGGCCGCGTTCCCGTCCTCCCGACTGCCCTCCTGGACCCGGGGCATGACCGTCGGTCACAAGGCGACCGCCGGCTCCGCCGCGCTCCGCAGGCCGGCCTACGATCCGTCCGTCGGGCTGACCGGGGAATGGACGACGGCGCTGCCCGCCGTGCGGCCGGCGGAGCCCTCCGTGCCCGCCCGCCCCGCCGCCCCCGCCGAACTGCTCGCCGTGCTGGCCGGCCGGCACCGGGCCGGCCTCGGTCTCGGCCGGCTCGGGCGCTGGGACGAGGCGCGGGACGTCCACCGCCGTGTGGCGGAGGACCGTGAGCGGGTCCTCGGCCCCGACCACACCGACACCCTCGCCAGCCGGTACGAGTACGCCTTCACGCTCAGCAGGCTCTCCCGCCCGGCCGACGCCCTGCGCGAGTTCGGCCGGGTCGCCGAGGGCCGCGCGCGCACGCTCGGCGCCGACCATCCCGACACCCTGGCCGCGCGCCAGGAGACGGCGTACGTCCTGGGGCGGCTCGGGCGGCACTTCGAGGCCCACGAGGTCTACGCCGCCGTGCTCGCCTCCCGCGAACGCACCATGGGCCCGGACCACCCCGACACCCTGCGCTGTCGTCACAACCTCGCCTTCAACCTGGGCCGCCTCGGCCGCACGGAGGAGTCGTACCGGCTGGCGCGGGAGGTGGCCGAGGCCCGGGCCCGGCTTCTCGGCGCAGACCACCCCGACACCCTGGTGACCCGCTACGAGGTCGCCTCCACCCTGGGCCGGCTGGGCCGTTGGTCCGAGGCGCTGTCCACCTACCGCGACGTCGAGGCGGCCCGCTGTTCCGTCCTCGGCCCCGACCACCCGGCCACGCTCGCCGCCCGTTACGAGGTGGGCATCTGTCTGGGCCGCCTCGGCCGAGGCGCCGAGGCTTTGGAGCTCTACCGCGACCTGGTGGCGGACCGCACCCGCGTCCACGGCCCGGAGGACCCCGAGACGCTGCGCGCCCGGCACGGCCTCGGCGTCAACCTCGGGCGCCTGGCCCGCTGGGAGGAGGCCCTCGCCGAGGCCAGGGACGTCTGCGCCGTCCGTGAGCGGGTCCTCGGCGCCGAGCATCCCGACTCCCTCCTCAGCCGCCGCGAGGTCGCCGTCTGCCTCGGCTGGCTGGACCGCTGGGAGGAGGCCCTGACCGCCTACCGCCAGGTCGCCGAGGTCCGTGAGCGGGTCCTCGGCGCCGACCACCCCGACACCCTCACCGGTCGCCACGACGAGGCGCACTGCCTGGAGCGGCTCGGCCGCCACGCGGAGGCCGTCGACCTCTACCGCCGCGTCGCCGCCCTGCGCCCCCCGCCCCCCTGACCCGGCCGTTCGCGCCCGCTCTCGTCCGCCGCCCGCCGGCGCGGCCGGGCGGAGGGCGGGGTTCCGCGCCGGGATGTCCGCGTGCTAGCAAGAGACATGACCGCACAGCGCTCGTACGACGCCGTCATCGTCGGCGGTGGCCACAACGGACTGGTCGCCGCCGCCTACCTGGCCCGCGCCGGACGCACCGTCCTCGTCCTGGAACGCCTCGGCTCCACCGGCGGGGCCGCCGTCTCCACCCGGCCCTTCGCGGGGGTGGACGCCCGTCTCTCCCGGTACTCCTACCTCGTCTCGCTCCTGCCGCAGATGATCGTGCGCGAGCTGGGCCTCCGGTTCGCCGTGCGGAAACGGTCCGTCTCCTCGTACACCCCCCGGGGAGACGGCGGACTCCTCGTCGGCGGCGGCCCCGACCGCACCCGCGCCTCCTTCGCCAGGCTCACCGGTTCCGACCGCGAGTGGGAGGCCTGGCAGGCGTTCTACGGCCGTACCGCCCAGGTCGCCGAGCGCGTCTTCCCCACGCTCACCGAACCGCTGCCGAGCCGCGACGAACTGCGCGCCCGCGTCGACGACGAGACCGCCTGGCGCATGCTCTTCGAGCGGCCCATCGGCGCCGCCGTCGAGGAGACCTTCCACGACGACCTCGTGCGGGGCGTCGTCCTCACCGACGCCCTCATCGGCACCTTCGCCGACGCCCACGACCCCTCCCTGGTGCAGAACCGCTGCTTCCTCTACCACGTGATCGGCGGCGGGACCGGCGACTGGGAGGTGCCCGTCGGCGGCATGGGCGCGCTCACCGACGCCCTCGCGGACGCAGCCCGCACGGCGGGCGCGGAGATCCGCACCGGCCACGAGGTGACCCGTATCGAGACCGACGGCCGGCGGGCCGGGATCACCTACCGCACCGCCGACGGCGAGGGGACCGTCGAGGCGGAGCACGCACTCGTGAACGCCTCCCCGCAGGCCCTCGCCGACCTCCTGGGCGAGACGCCCCCGCCGCCCGCCGAGGGCGCCCAGCTCAAGGTCAACATGCTGCTCACCCGGCTGCCCAGGCTGCGGGACCGCTCCGTCGACCCCCGCGAGGCGTTCGCCGGAACCTTCCACATCGCCGAGGGATACGAGCAGCTCGCCACCGCTTACGCCGAGGCCGCCGCAGGCGGGCTGCCGAGCGCCCCGCCCTCCGAGATCTACTGCCACTCCCTGACCGACCCGACCATCCTCGGCCGCGACCTCGCCGCGCGCGGCTACCAGACCCTCACGCTCTTCGGACTGCACACCCCCGCCCGCCTCTTCGCCGCCGACAACGACACCACCCGCGCCGAACTGCTCAAGTCGACCCTCGCGGAGCTCGACGCCGTCCTCGACGAGCCGATCACCGACTGCCTGGCCCTGGACGCGGAAGGCCGGCCCTGCGTCGAGGCGAGGACACCGCTCGATCTGGAACGCGATCTCCGCCTTCCCGGCGGCCACATCTTCCACCGCGACCTCTCCTTTCCCTACGGGGACGACGGCGCGGGCCGGTGGGGCGTCGAGACCGCCCACGCCAACGTGCTGCTGTGCGGCGCCGGTGCCGTGCGGGGCGGCGGAGTCAGCGGTGTCCCCGGACGCAACGCGGCGATGGCGGCCCTCGGACGGTGACTCGCGACGCCCGCCGGCCGTCCCCGGCGGGTGCCCGTCGGCGCGTCCGCACCGGGACGTGAAGCTGATCTGCGACCGTGCTTAAGAAAACCTCGATGGACCGGGGGCCCCGCGTACGGAAGATTCTCCTTCGGGGATCTTGGCGCGAAACCGCGCCCGGACCCCCTCACTCACAGGACTCGTACGTCGGGAGCCATGGCATTGAAGGCACTGGTCAAGCAGAAGGCGGAGCCGGGACTCTGGCTCACGGACGTGCCGGAGCCGGAGATCGGCGCCGCTGACGTCCTGATCAAGGTCAGACGGACCGGCATCTGCGGCACGGACCTGCACATCCGCTCCTGGGACGGCTGGGCGCAGAAGACCATCGCCACGCCCCTCACGCTCGGGCACGAGTTCGTCGGCGAGGTCGTCGAGACGGGCCGTGACGTCGCGGACATCGCCGTCGGCGACCTGGTCAGCGGCGAGGGCCACCTCGTCTGCGGCAAGTGCCGCAACTGCCTTGCCGGCCGCCGCCACCTCTGCCGCGCCACCGTCGGACTCGGCGTCGGCCGCGACGGCGCGTTCGCCGAGTACGTCGCCCTGCCCGCGTCCAACGTCTGGGTGCACCGGGTCCCCGTCGACCTCGACATCGCCGCGATCTTCGACCCCTTCGGCAACGCCGTGCACACCGCGCTGTCCTTCCCGCTCGTCGGCGAGGACGTGCTGGTCACCGGCGCCGGCCCGATCGGCATCATGGCCGCGGCCGTCGCCAGGCACGCGGGCGCCCGCAACGTCGTCATCACCGACGTGAGCGAGGAGCGCCTCGACCTCGCCCGCAAGGCCGGCGTCTCGCTGGCCCTGAACGTCGCCGAGGGGACGATCGCCGACGGGCAGCGCACACTCGGCCTCAAGGAGGGCTTCGACGTCGGCCTGGAGATGTCCGGCAACCCGCGCGCCATGCGCGACATGGTCGCCAACATGACCAACGGCGGCAAGATCGCGATGCTGGGTCTGCCCGCGGAGGACTTCTCCGTCGACTGGGCGAAGATCGTCACCTCCATGATCACCATCAAGGGCATCTACGGCCGCGAGATGTACGAGACCTGGTACGCGATGTCCGTCCTCCTGGAAGGCGGGCTGGACCTCTCCCCGGTGATCACCGGCCGGTACGACTACCGCGACTTCGAGGCCGCCTTCGACGACGCCGCGTCCGGCAAGGGCGGCAAGATCATCCTCGACTGGGACAGCGGGCTCTAGGCCGTCGATCTCGCCGGGTCCGCGGCCTGACCGACAGGACCCCCCCCGGACCGCCCCGCACCGTCCCGCCTCTCACCTCCTCAGGAGCCCTCGATGTTCTCCTCCGTACGCGACGACGTCCGTACCACCCTCGACGAGATCCGCGCCGCCGGCCTGCACAAGCCCGAGCGGGTCATCGGCACCCCGCAGTCCGCCACCGTCGCCGTCACCTCCGGCGGGCGGCCCGGCGAGGTGCTCAACTTCTGCGCCAACAACTACCTCGGCCTCGCCGACCACCCCGAGGTCATCGCCGCCGCCCACGAGGCGCTCGACCGCTGGGGCTACGGCATGGCGTCCGTGCGCTTCATCTGCGGCACGCAGGAGGTGCACAAGGAGCTGGAGGCCCGGCTGTCGTCGTTCCTCGGCCAGGAGGACACGATCCTCTACTCCTCGTGCTTCGACGCCAACGGCGGCGTCTTCGAGACGATCCTCGGCCCGGAGGACGCCGTCATCTCCGACGCCCTCAACCACGCCAGCATCATCGACGGCATCCGGCTCTCCAAGGCCCGCCGCTTCCGCTACGCCAACCGCGACATGGCCGACCTGGAGCGTCAGCTCAAGGAGGCCACCGAGGGCGGTGCCCGGCGCAAGCTGATCGTCACCGACGGCGTGTTCTCCATGGACGGCTACGTCGCGCCGCTCGACGAGATCTGCGACCTGGCCGAGCGCCACGACGCCATGGTCATGGTCGACGACTCGCACGCCGTCGGCTTCGTCGGCCCCGGCGGACGCGGCACCCCCGAGCTGCACGGGGTCATGGACCGTGTCGACATCATCACCGGCACGCTCGGCAAGGCCCTCGGCGGCGCGTCCGGCGGCTACGTCGCCGCCCGCGCCGAGATCGTCGCCCTGCTGCGCCAGCGCTCCCGCCCGTACCTCTTCTCCAACACCCTCGCCCCGGTCATCGCCGCTGGCTCCCTCAAGGTCCTCGACCTGCTGGAGTCGGCCGGCGACCTGCGCGAGCGCCTGCGCGCCAACACGGCGCTCTTCCGCTCGCGGATGACCGAGGAGGGCTTCGACGTCCTCCCCGGCGACCACGCCATCGCCCCCGTCATGATCGGCGACGCGGCGGAGGCCGGACGGATGGCGGAGCTGCTCCTGGAGCGCGGCGTGTACGTGATCGGCTTCTCGTACCCCGTCGTCCCGCAGGGCCAGGCGCGCATCCGCGTCCAGCTCTCGGCGGCGCACTCCACCGAGGACGTGAACCGCGCGGTCGACGCGTTCGTCGACGCCCGCGCGGCCCTGCGAGACTAGGTCCTGCCCGGTCGACGATCCGGGCAGGACCGACCGGACGGGACCCAGCGGAATGATCGAAGCGCGGCGGCTGCACATCCTCCGGGCGGTGGCCGACCACCGCACGGTCACGGCGGCTGCCGCCGCGCTCTATCTGACGCCTTCCGCGGTCTCCCAGCAACTCGCCGCCCTGGAGCAGGAGACCGGCCACCGGCTGGTGGAGCGCAACGCCCGCGGCGCGCGCCTGACCCCCGCCGGCGAGATCCTCCTCGACCACGCCAACGCCGTCCTCGCCCAGCTGGAGCGGGCCGAGTCCGAACTCGCCGCGTACGGCTCCGGCGAGGCCGGTACGGTCACGGTGGCCGCGTTCGCCACCGGCATCGGACTGGTCGTCGCCCCGGCGATCACCGGCCTCGCCCGCACCTCGCCCGGCATCCGGGTCCGGGTGCGGGACGCGGAGGGCGACGAGAGCCTGATGATGGTCCTGGACCGCCAGGTGGACGTGGCGGTCGCCGTCGAGTACCGGGGCGCGCCCGGCGAGGACGACGCCCGGCTGACCCGCGTCCCGCTGTACGCGGAGCCCTTCGACGCCGTACTGCCCCTCGGCCACCCGCTCGCCGACGGTGAGCGGGTCGCGCTGGCCGATCTCGCCAAGGACGCCTGGATCGGCCAGTCGGCGGGCAATCCCTGCCACGACGTGACGGTCCTCGCCTGCGAGTACGCGGGCTTCGCCCCGCGTCTGGAGCACTCCTCCGACGACTTCCGCGCGGTCGTCGCGCTCGCCTCGGCCGGGGCCGGTGTGGCCCTCGTGCCGCGTTCGGCGCTCCGGGGCATGGAGCTCGCCGACGTCGTCATCCGGCCGGTGGACGGCGTCGCCCCGACCCGCCGCGTCTTCGCCGCCGTACGGCGCGGGGCGGAGGACCATCCGCTGATCAGCCCGGTCCTGTCGGCCCTGCGCACGGCCGCGGAGCCCGGCGGCTGACCACGGCGTGGGGCTCCCTCGCACGGCGGTAGGCCCACGGCGTGGGGCTCCCGCGCACGGCCGCGGAGCCCGGCGGCAGGCCCACGGCGTGCGGCCCCCGTGCACGGCCGCGGAGCCCGGCGGCAGCCCCACGGCGTGCGGCCCCAGCCTCGGCCCGCCCATCATGGAAGGGCTGCCGGATCTTCCGCCGCCGGTGCGTCTGCCGCCGGATCTTCTCAGGAGGCGCCATGGCCGACACCGAGGGCACCGTGCCGTTTCGGGGACACCACACCTGGTACCGGGTCGTGGGTGCCCTGCCGACGCCGTCAGGAAGGCCGCCGCTCCTCGTGGTGCACGGCGGGCCCGGACTTCCGCACGACTATCTGGAGGACCTCGCCGCCCTTGCCGAGGAGGACGGGCCGGGGCGGACCGGGGAGGCCGGGCGGACCGTCGTCTTCTACGACCAGCTCGGCTGCGGCAGGTCCGACCAGCCCGACGATCCGGCCCTGTGGACGATGGACACCTTCGTCGCCGAGGTCGACGCCGTCCGGCGCGCGCTCGGTCTGGACCGTGTCCACCTCCTCGGCCACTCCTGGGGCACTCAGGTGCTCCTGGAGTACATGCTCCGAAAGCCGTCCGGCGTGGCCTCCCTCGTGCTGGCGAGCCCCATCGCGAACGCCCCCGCCTACGCGGCCGAGGCGCGGCGGCTGAAGGACTCCCTACCCCCCGGGGTACGGGAGGTCATCGACCGGTGCGAGGCGGCGGGCACGACCGACGACGACGCCTACCTCGGCGCCGCCATGGAGTTCTACCAGCGGTGGCTCTGCCGCCTGGACCCCTGGCCCGAGCACGTCGTGCGTTCCGTCCTCACCCTGCGGGAGGAGGTCGACACGGCACTGTGGGGTCCGGAGTGGAACGTCACCGGAAGCCTGAGGGAGTGGGACGTCAGCGAGCGCCTGAGCGAGCTCGACCTGCCCGTGCTGCTGACCTCCGGGCGGTACGACGTGGTCGTGCCCGATCTGGTCCGGCCCATGGCGGAGGCCGTCCCGGGCGCCGCGTGGGTCCTCTTCGAGGACAGCGCCCATCTGGCCACCGCCGAGGAGCCGGAGCATTACCGCCAGGTGCTGGGGCGGTTCCTCTCCGCGACCGAGAAGGGGTGAGAGACCGGCCCCGGTGAGGGCCGGCCCCCGCCCTGCCCGCGGGCCCGGTCAGCTCCTTGCGGCCCCTGCCCAAGTCGCGGGGCCCAGCCCCTGACCGCGGCCCCGGCCCGTCCCGTTCAGTCCGCCGACCTGGTCCAGCCCACCGCCTCGATTCCGGACGCGTCCGACGCCCTCGCCTCGTCGAACAGCACCCGGCCCGCCCCGTCGGCGACCCGCAGCCCGTCGACGTACACCCCGCGCCCGACGTAGCGCTGGTCCGTGGTGTACCGCCAGCGCAGCCGTACGGACGCCGATCCCCAGGCCGTGAGGTCGGCGGTCGCCTCGTGCCAGACCCGACCGGACCAGCCGCTCACCGCACCCGCGGGCCGGGGCAGCGGTTCCTGCCCCTCGCGTGCGGTGAGGAACGGCACCGGCTCCCAGGCCGCGCCGTCGTCGCGCGAGGCCTCCAGGAACGCGGCGTCCGTCCCCGGCTCGGTGTCCCACCACAGGGAGCACCGCAGACGCGCGGCTCCGGGCGGCAGCGTGGGGAGGGCGAGCGTGGCGGTCGCGCCGCTCGCCATGCCCGAGAACCAGGCGGTCCTGCCGCGTGCCGGGCGGACAGGCACGGCACGCGCCAGGCCGTTCGCGGCGGCGACCCGGGGCGCGGAGCCGGAGCGCCAGGTGCGCACGGGATGGACGGAGTTGCCCAGGACGACGAGGAACGCGTCGGTGGTGGGGTCGAGGACCAGGCTGGTACCGGTGAACCCGGTGTGGCCGGCCGTGCGCGGGGTGGCCATGGCGCCCATGTACCAGTGCTGGTTGAGTTCGAATCCGAGTCCGTGCTCGTCCCCCGGGAACGCGGTGTTGAAGTCGGTGAACATCAGCTCCACGGACTCCGGGGCCAGGATCCGGGAGCGCCCGTAGGCCCCGCCGTTGAGCAGGGTGCGGGCCAGGACGGCGAGGTCCCACGCGCAGGAGAAGACACCGGCGTGCCCGGCGACTCCGCCCAGGCCGTACGCGTTCTCGTCGTGCACCTCGCCCCACACCATGCCCCGGTCGAGTCCGGACCAGGGAAGCCGGGCGTCCTCCGTCGCGGCGATCCTCGGCCGCCAGGAGGGGGGCGGGTTGAAGCGTGTGCGGTGCATCCCGAGCGGCGCGGTGATCTCGTCCCGGAGCAGGACGTCCAGGGGGCGACCGGTGATCTCCTCCAGCACCAGCTGGAGCGAGATCAGGTTCAGGTCCGAGTAGAGGTACGCCGTTCCGGGGGCGGCGGCGAGGACCTCGTTCCACAGCAGGCGCAGCTTCCCTTCCCGGGTCGGCTCCTTGTAGAGCGGGATCCAGGCACGGAACCCCGATGTGTGCGTCAGCAGCTGACGGACCGTGACGTCCTGCTTGCCGCCGCCGCCGAACTCGGGGAGGTACGCCGTGACCCTCGCCTCCAGCTCCAGCGCACCGCGCTCGATCTGCTGGACCGCGAGGATGGAGGTGAACAGTTTGGAGACGGAAGCGAGGTCGAAGACCGTGTCCTCGGCCATCGCGATCCGCTGCTCCGCCGGAAGTTCGACGCCGGTGTCCGTCTTCTCGTCGTAGCGCGCGTAACGGACGGCCGAGCCGATCGCCCGGTGCAGCGCGACCGTACCGCCCCGCCCCGCGAGCAGCACGGCCCCCGCGTACCAGGGATGGGCGGGGGAGGGCTCCAGGTAGGCCTCGGCGTCGGTGACGAGCCGGTCGAGATGTCCGGGCAGCAGTCCGGCCCGCTCGGCGGATCCGTGCCGCAGGGTGGTCCGTCCGCCCCGGGCGGGACCGGACGCCGCGCTTTCCCGCCCGGGGCCCGAGGCCGCGGCGGCCCCCGGAATCGAGCCGACCATCACCGCACCTCCCAGAGCCAGCAGCCCGCCGCCGAACGCGCGGCGACCGACTCCCCGGCCCACCGACCCCTCTGCCGTTTCCTCCGTCATCCCCTACCCTCTCCCACGCCGCTGAAAGAATCCTTCGGGAACACCCTTCGCGCCTGAAACTTTCTTACCGGGGCGAGGGCGCGTCAAGGAAGCGGGCGGGCACCCAAAGAATCTGACACCGCATCAGAAAAGCTCTTCCCTCGGCTGTTCCGCTGCGGCATCCTGCCGCCCATGAAGACGGAGCTGAGCCAAAACCTGGGGATCGAGCACGCCATCTTCGGCTTCACGCCCTTCCCCGCGGTGGCCGCCGCCATCACCAGGGCCGGCGGGTTCGGCGTCCTCGGCGCGGTCCGCTACACCGCCCCCGGCGACCTCGCCCGCGACCTGGACTGGATGCAGGACCACACCGAGGGGCTGCCGTACGGCCTCGACGTCGTCATGCCGGCCAAGAAGGTGGAGGGGGTGAGCGAGGCGGAGGTGGAGGCGATGATCCCCGAGGGGCACCGGGAGTTCGTCCGCACCACCCTCGCCGAACACGGCGTCCCCGCCCTCGCCGAGGGCGAGGCCTCGGGATGGCGCATCACCGGCTGGATGGAGCAGGTCGCCCGCGACCAGCTCGACGTCGCCTTCGACTACCCCATCAAGCTGCTGGCCAACGCCCTCGGCTCCCCGCCCGCCGACGTCGTCGCCCGCGCCCACGACCGTGACGTCCTGGTCGCCGCGCTCGCCGGAAGCGCGCGGCACGCCCGCCACCACGCCGACGCCGGTATCGACATCGTCGTCGCCCAGGGCTACGAAGCGGGCGGCCACACCGGTGAGATCGCCTCCATGGTCCTGACCCCCGAGGTCGTCGACGCCGTCTCCCCGCTGCCCGTCCTCGCCGCCGGCGGCATCGGCAGCGGCGAACAGATCGCCGCCGGGCTCGCGCTCGGCGCCCAGGGCGTCTGGCTCGGCTCCCTCTGGCTCACCACCACCGAGGCCGAACTCCACTCCCGGGCGCTCACCGCCAAACTCCTTGCCGCGGGATCCGGCGACACCGTCCGCTCCCGGGCGCTCACCGGCAAGCCCGCGCGCCAGCTGCGCACCGAGTGGACCGACGCCTGGGACGACCCCGACGGGCCCGGCACCCTCCCCATGCCCCTCCAGGGCCTGCTGGTCGCCGAGGCCGTCTCCCGTATCCAGAAGCACGAGGTCGAGCCGCTGCTCGGCACACCCGTCGGGCAGATCGTCGGCCGGATGAACTCCGAGCGCGGCGTCCAGCAGGTCTTCGACGATCTCACCCGCGGTTTCGAACGCGCCATGGACCGGCTGAACCGCATCGCCGGAAGGAGCCAGGGGTGAACGCGCAGCAGACGAACGGTTTCTGGTCCCAGGCCGCCGCCGACCCCACCCGTACGGTTCTCATCGCGCCGGACGGCACGGAGTGGACCGCGGGGCGCCTCCACGCCGACGCCAACCGCCTGGTCCACGGACTGCGCGCGGCGGGCCTGGAACGCGGCGACGCCTTCGCCGTGGTCCTCCCCAACGGCGTGGAGTTCCTCACCGCGCATCTCGCCGCCACCCAGGCCGGCTTCTACCTCGTACCCGTCAACCACCACCTCGTGGGACCCGAGATCGCCTGGATCGTCGCCGACTCCGGCGCCAAGGTGCTCATCGCACACGAACGCTTCGCGGCCGCCGCGGCCGCCGCCGCAGACGAGGCCGGGCTGCCCGCGAGCCATCGGCACGCGGTCGGCGAGATCCCGGGATTCCGCCCGTACGCCGGACTCCTCGCGGGCTTCCCCGAGTCGGCGCCCGAGGACCGCACCCTCGGCTGGGTCATGAACTACACCTCCGGCACCACCGGCCGCCCGCGCGGCATCCGCCGCCCGCTGCCCGGCAAGCTCCCCGAGGAGACCTACCTCGGCGGCTTCCTCGGCATCTTCGGGATCAGGCCCTTCGACGGCAACACCCACCTCGTCTGCTCGCCGCTGTACCACACGGCCGTCCTCCAGTTCGCCGCGGCCGCCCTCCACATCGGGCACCCCCTGGTCCTCATGGACAAGTGGGCGCCCGAGGAGATGCTGCGCCTGATCGAGGCGTACCGCTGCACCCACACCCACATGGTCCCCACCCAGTTCCACCGGCTCCTCGCGCTGCCCGCGAAGACGCGCGACCGCTACGACGTCTCGTCGATGCGTCACGCCATCCACGGCGCCGCACCCTGCCCCGAGCATGTGAAACGGGCCATGATCGACTGGTGGGGAGGATGCGTCGAGGAGTACTACGCCGCGAGCGAGGGAGGCGGCGCCTTCGCCACCGCCGAGGACTGGCTCAAGAAGCCGGGCACGGTCGGCAAGGCCTGGCCCATCAGTGAGCTGGCCGTCTTCGACGACGACGGCGAGCGGCTCCCGGCCGGCGAACTCGGCACCGTCTACATGAAGATGAGCACCGGCGGCTTCGCCTACCACAAGGACGCGTCGAAGACCGCGAAGAGCCGCATCGGCGACTTCTTCACCGTGGGCGACCTCGGCGTCCTGGACGAGGACGGCTACCTCTTCCTCCGCGACCGCAAGATCGACATGATCATCTCCGGCGGGGTCAACATCTACCCCGCCGAGATCGAGGCGGCCCTCCTCGCCCACCCGGCCGTCGCCGACGCCGCGGCCTTCGGCATCCCGCACGCCGACTGGGGAGAGGAGGTCAAGGCCGTGGTCGAACCGGCCGAAGGCCACGAGCCGGACGAGGCCCTCGCCGCCGGAATCCTCGACCACTGCGCCCGGCGCCTGGCCGGCTACAAATGCCCCAAGTCCGTGGACTTCGTCACGTCGATGCCCCGGGACCCCAACGGCAAGCTCTACAAGCGGCGGCTCCGCGAGCCGTACTGGGAGGGCCACGACCGGGCGATGTAGCCGACCCGGCCGGGTGAACCGCCCGGCGACGTCCGCCCGGGCCCCACCGACCTTATGACCGGTGTACACACCCTTTGTGGCAGTATGCTGATCATGAGTTCGAGCGCGGCGGGTCTTGCACGGCAGTGGACCACATGGGGACCGGTCGTGGCGGCCGTCGCCCTCGGCGTCGCGTGGGGACGCGACCTGCCGGGCTTCGCCGTGGCGCTCATCGCCGTCTGTCTGATCGCCGCCGTGCTGGCGGCCGTCCACCACGCCGAGGTCGTCGCCCACCGCGTCGGCGAACCCTTCGGCTCGCTCGTCCTGGCCGTCGCCGTCACGGTCATCGAGGTCGGACTGATCGTCAGCCTCATGGCGGGCGGCGGCGAGAAGACCTCCACCTACGCGCGCGACACCGTCTTCGCGGCGGTGATGATCACGTGCAACGGCATCGTCGGTCTCTCCGTCCTGGTCGGCACCCTGCGCAACCGCGTCGCCGTCTTCAACGCCGAGGGCTCCGGCGGGGCCCTCGCCACCGTCTGCACCCTCGCGACGATGACGCTGGTCCTGCCCTCCTTCACCACGAGCCACCCCGGGCCCGAGTTCTCCAGCGCCCAGCTCGCCTTCGCCGCCGTCGCCTCCCTCTGCCTGTACGGGGTCTTCGTCGCCGTCCAGACCTTCCGGCACCGCGACTACTTCCTGCCCGTCACGCCCGACGGCCAGGAGGCGCCGCTGTCGGAGGACGAACACGCCGCGCCGCCGACGCTGCGCCGGACCTGGGCCAGCCTCGGCCTGCTGGTCCTCGCCCTCGTCGCCGTCGTCGGCAACGCCAAGCTCGTCTCGCCGACCATCGAGGACGGCGTCCAGTCCGCCGGCCTGCCCAAGGCGGTCGTCGGCGTCGTCATCGCCCTGATGGTGCTGCTCCCCGAGACCCTCGCGGCCGTGCGCGCGGCACGCCGCGACCGCATGCAGACCAGCCTCAACCTCGCCTACGGCTCCGCGATCGCCAGCATCGGTCTGACGATCCCGGCGATCGCGCTGGCGTCGATCTGGCTGTCCGGGCCCCTGGTGCTCGGCCTGGGGCCCCTCCACATGGTGCTGCTGGTGCTCACCGCCGTGGTGAGCGCCCTGACCGTGGTGCCCGGACGGGCCACGCTCCTCCAGGGCGGCGTCCACCTCTCGATCTTCGCCGCGTTCGTCTTCCTCTCGTTCAGCCCCTGACCCGCGCCATCCGGTTCCGGGTACTTGACCCGCCGCTGCGTGCCCACCGAGGATCCCGGCATGGAACGACTCCTGAGCCGTACCGTCGACGGTGTCCTGCGGATGAGCGCGCAGCGTGTCCCCGAACGGATCGCCGTGCGGTACGCGGACCGCTCCTGGACCTACGCCGAGCTGGACGCGGCGGTGTCCACCGGCGCCGCCGTCCTGCGTGAGCGGTACGGACTGGCGGAGTCCGCCCGCGTCGCGACGTACGGCCACAACTCCGACGCCTATCTCATCGCCTTCCTGGCATGCTCGCGCGCGGGCCTGATCCACGTCCCCGTCAACCACCACCTGACCGGTGACGACCTGTCGTACATCCTGGGGCAGTCCGGAAGCTCACTGGTCCTGGCCGACCCGGGCCTGGCCGGCCGTGTCCCCGACGGCTTCGCCGTGACGGCGCTGAGGGACGCGGACGACTCGTTTCTCGCGGCCCTCGCCGAACCGGGCGCGTACGACGCCGAGCGCGACCCACGCGAGCACGTGCAGCTGCTCTACACCTCGGGAACCACGGCCCTGCCGAAGGGCGCGGTCATGACCCACCGCGCGCTGGTCCACGAGTACGCCAGCGCCATCGAGGCCCTGGACCTGAACGAGGACGACAGGCCGGTCCACTCGCTGCCGCTCTACCACTCCGCGCAGACGCACGTCTTCCTGCTGCCCTCTCTCGCGGTCGGCGCCGAGAACACCATCGTCGACGCCCCCGACCCCGCCGTCCTCTTCGATCTGATCGAGACGGGGCGCGCCGACAGCCTCTTCGCCCCGCCGACGGTCTGGATCGGCCTGTCGAACCACCCGGACTTCGGCGCGCGCGATCTGTCGGCCCTCCGCAAGGCGTACTACGGCGCCTCGATCATGCCCGTGCCCGTCCTGGAGCGGCTGCGGGACCGTCTGCCGGGTCTGCGCTTCTACAACTGCTTCGGGCAGAGCGAGATCGGACCGCTCGCCACCGTGCTCGGTCCCGACGAGCACGAGGGCCGGATGGAGTCCTGCGGGCGGCCCGTCCGCTTCGTCGAGGCGAGGGTCGTCGACGAGGACGGCGAAGACGTCCCGGACGGCACACCCGGCGAGGTCGTCTACCGCTCGCCCCAGCTGTGCGACGGGTACTGGGACCGGCCGGAGGAGACGGAGGAGGCGTTCCGGCACGGCTGGTTCCGCTCCGGCGACCTCGCCGTCCGGGACGCCGAGGGCTACTTCACGATCGTGGACCGGGTGAAGGACGTCATCAACTCCGGGGGAGTGCTGGTCGCCTCCCGCCAGGTCGAGGACGCCCTCTACACCCACCCGGGCGTCGCCGAGGTCGCCGTCGTGGGACTCCCCGACGAGCGCTGGATCGAGGCGGTCACGGCCGTCGTCGTCCCGAAGGCCGAGGTCACCGAGGACGAACTCATCGCCCACGCCCGGTCGAAGCTCGCCCACTTCAAGGCCCCGAAGAAGGTCCTCTTCGTGGACGCGCTGCCGCGCAACGCCAGCGGGAAGATCCTCAAGCGCGAGCTCCGGGACCGCTTCGCCGCCCGGGCGGACACGGCCTGAGTCCCGGCCGGGCGACGCCCTCCGGACGACCCGAACCCCTTCCGGGCGCTTCCCTACGGGCCCGTCGTCCGGGTCGTGCCGCCGTCGTCCTGCCGGAGGTCCACGATCCGCCTGATCTTGCCCACCGACCGCTCCAGTGTCTCGGGGTCGACCACCTCGACCCCCACCGAGACCCCGACCCCCTCCTTGACGGACCGTGCGATCGCCCGTGCCGCCTCCGCGCGCTGCTCGGGCGTCGCCTCCGGGCGGGCCTCGGCCCGTACCGTCAGCGCGTCGAGGCGCCCCTCGCGGGTCAGCCGCAGCTGGAAGTGCGGCGCGACCCCCGGCGTACGCAGCACGATCTCCTCGATCTGGGTCGGGAAGAGGTTCACCCCGCGCAGGATCACCATGTCGTCGCTGCGGCCGGTCACCTTCTCCATCCGCCGGAAGACCCGCGCCGTGCCGGGCAGCAGACGGGTCAGGTCCCGGGTGCGGTAGCGGACGACGGGCATGGCCTCCTTGGTGAGCGAGGTGAACACCAGCTCGCCCTCCTCGCCGTCCGGCAGCACCTCTCCCGTGAGCGGGTCCACGATCTCGGGGTAGAAGTGGTCCTCCCAGACGTGCAGTCCGTCCTTGGTCTCGACACACTCCTGCGCCACCCCGGGGCCCATGACCTCCGAGAGGCCGTAGATGTCCACCGCGTCGATGGCGAACCGTTCCTCGATCTCCCGCCGCATCGCCTCGGTCCACGGCTCCGCGCCGAATATCCCGACCTTGAGCGAGGTGCTGCGGGGATCGACGCCCTGACGCTCGAACTCGTCGAGCAGCGTCAGCATGTACGAGGGCGTCACCATGATGATCTCGGGCTCGAAGTCCTGGATCAGCTGGACCTGGCGGGCCGTCATGCCGCCCGAGGCCGGAATGACGGTGCAGCCGAGACGCTCGGCGCCGTAGTGCGCGCCGAGCCCGCCCGTGAAGAGTCCGTAGCCGTAGGCGACGTGCACCCGGTGCCCGGGGCGCCCGCCGGCCGCGCGGATCGACCGGGCGACCACGTCCGCCCAGACGTCCAGGTCGCGGTCGGTGTACCCGACGACGGTCGGCCGCCCGGTGGTCCCGCTGGAGGCGTGGACGCGCCTGACGCGCGACCGGTCCACGGCGAACATGCCGAAGGGGTAGTTGTCCCGCAGGTCGGTCTTGGCCGTGAACGGGAAACGGGCGAGGTCCGCGAGCGAACGGCAGTCCTCGGGACGCACTCCGGCGCCGTCGAAGGACCGCCGGTAGAAGTCCACGTTCTCGTAGGCGTGGCGGAGGGTGGAGCGCAGTCGCTCCAGCTGGAGGGCCGCCAGCTCCGCGCGTCCCAGCCGCTCGCCGCTGTCCCACAGGTCCGTCATGCGCCGTGCTCCCGTCCCGCTGCCCGCCCCGGCGACGGCCGCCCGTCGTGACGGGCGACCGATCGTTCGGTTGATCCGTCCGGATCAGTAAATCCGGCGGCACCCGGTCGTTGGCAAGGGGGCGGGACGAGTTTTCCGCATGCGTGTCCGTGTGTCCGCATGCCTGCGGGTCCGCGCTCGGCGCCCGCCCGCGTGGTGCGCGGCCGGGGGCCGCGCACGGCCGGGTGTACGGGCGGCGGACCGCGCCCCGAGCCGCCGCAAGATCACGCAATGGAGTGCGTTTGACCGCCTCCGTGCGCATGCGTGCGAAAAGCGGGGGATGGGTCAGGGAAGTACCGGATCCGCACGCACCCGCACCCGCGAAGGCCGCCCCATGACCACGACCGTCACCTCCGAGTCCGCCGACGTCCCCCAGGTCCATTTCTGGGCCGTGCCCGACCTCACCGGCCTCGACTTCGATCCCCTGCTCGCCCGGCTGCTGCACGAGGACCCGGTCACCCGCGTGCGGCTCCCGAACGGCGAGGGCCACGCCTGGCTCGTCACGCGCTACGAGGACGTCAAGTTCGTCTCCGTCGACCCCCGCTTCAGCCGGCAGGCCGTCTGGGGGCGCCAGGTCACCCGGCTCGCCCCGCACTTCATCCCCATGGACGGAGCCGTCGGCTTCGCCGACCCGCCCGACCACACCCGGATGCGCCGAGTCGTCGCCCGCGCCTTCAGCGCCCGCGCGCTACGGTCCCTGCGCGACCACGCGCAGGCCACCATGGACCGCCTCCTCAACGCGGTGGAGGAACACGGCGCCCCCGCCGACCTCATGGCGATGGTCAACCGGCCCTTCCCGCTCGCCATGGTCAGCGAGCTGATGGGCGTGCCGGAGGACGACCAGCCGCTGATGGCCCACTGGTCCGACACGATCATCTCCGCCGGGGCCGGCCGCGAGGCCAGCGAGAAGGCCAAGGCCGAGATGGGGCAGTACTTCACCGATCTCATCGGCCGCAGCCACGGCACGGACAAGGAGACGCTCGTCGCCGTCCTCGCGGACGCCGTCGGCGACACCACCCTCGAGGAGCACGAGGCCGTCGGCCTCGCCGTCCTCATCCAGATCGGCGGAGCGCACGCGGTGCGCAACAACAGCGCCAACATGGTGTACGCGCTCCTCACCCACCCCGAGCACCTCGCCCGGCTGCGCGCCGACCCCGGACTGCTGCCCCAGGCCGTCGACGAGCTGCTGCGGTACATCCCGCACCGCAACGCCGTCGGTCTGTCCCGGATCGCCATGGAGGACGTGGAGGTCGGCGGCGTGCTGATCCCGCGGGGTGAGGCCGTCTACGTCTCCTACCTGACCGCCAACCGCGACCCGGAGGTCTTCCCCGACCCCGAGCGGCTGGACTTCGACCGCGACTACAACCCGCACGTCGCCTTCGGCCACGGGCCCCACTACTGCCCGGGCTCCGCGCTGGCCCGCATCGAGTCGGAGATCCTCCTCGACTCCCTCTGGAAACGCTTCCCCGACCTGCGCCTCGCCGTACCCGAGGACCAGATCCAGTGGCAGCGCGGCGCCCTGATCCGGGGCCCCGAGACCCTTCCGGTCACCTGGTGACCGGGCCTGCACGGTCACGGGAAGGAACGGCGACGAGAGGACGTACGACCGCATGACAGCCATTCAGGCGCGCGGGGGGCTCGTCGTGCCGCCCGGCCACGGGAAGACCCTCACCACCGCCGCCCAGCGGGTCACCTTCAAGGTCACCGGCGAGCACACCCGGACCGCCTCCACGTTCGAGGTCGAGGTCCCGCCCGGGTTCGACGTGGGCGCCCACACCCACGGCCACAGCGAGGAGCTGTTCTACGTCCTCGAAGGCGAACTGGACGTGCTCGCCTTCGAGCCCCTGGTGCGCACCCCCGACCGCTGGCGGGACTGGGAGTCGGCCGCCGGCGAGCGGGTCGTACGCGCCACTCGCGGCACGCTCATCCTCGTGCCGCCCGGCTGCCCCCACGCCTTCGCCAACCCGACGGGCGAGCCCGCGCGGATGCTGTTCCAGGCGTCCCCGCCCCCGGACCACGAGCGGTACTTCGAGGAGCTGCTGGAGATCCTCGGCTCCGGCGGAGAGGTCGACCACGCGGCGGTGGAGGAACTGCGCCGCCGCTACGACATCGAGCAGCTCACCCCGTTGCGCCACTCCACGGCCTGAGGCCGGGGCGGCGCGACGCGGCGGAGCGCCGGGCCGGCGCCCGACCGTGCGACGCACTGGACGCGTGACCCGCCGGCAGGGCGTCGGGCCCACTCCGGCCGGCGGCTGACGGTGCAGTCCGGAAACCCTTTTGCCCGCCTCCGGCGGCCGGTGCTGGAGTGACCGCATGGACTCCTCGCACTACCCGGCGCTCCTGCGCCGGTACGACCGGCAGCTGCGGCTCGGCGCCCGCCCCGACGGCCCTGGCAGCCGCGTCGAAAGGGACGGCCCGGTCGTCCGGCAGACCGGGCCCGAGCACGCCTGGAACGGCGTCCTCTGGTCCGGACTCGACGAGACCGGCGCCGACGCCGTCATCGCCCGGCAGATCCGCCACTACACCCGGCACGGCCGACGCGCGTTCGAGTGGAAGCTGTACGGCCACGACGGCCCGGCCGACCTCGCCGTTCGCCTGCGCGCGGCCGGATTCACCGCCGAGGACCAGGAGACCCTGATGGTGGCCGAGACGGCGGCACTGCCCACCGCCGTCGAGCTGCCCGACGGCGTCGAGCTGCGCCCGGTGACCGACGCGGCCGGAGTGCGCCTCGTGACCGAGGTCCACGACCGGGCCTTCGGCGGGGACGGCTCCTCCCTCGGCCGGCAGTTCACGGACCGGCTCGCCGCCGAACCGGGCGCCGTCACCGCTGTCCTGGCCATGGCGGGCGACGAGCCCGTCAGCGCCGCGCGCCTGGAGCTCTACCCCGGCACCGACTTCGCCGGGCTCTGGGGCGGCGGCACGGTCCCGCCGTGGCGCGGCAGGGGCCTCTACCGCGCGCTCGTCGCCCACCGCACGCGCATCGCCGCCGAACACGGACACGCCTACGTCCAGGTCGACGCGGCGGACACCAGCCGCCCGATCCTCCAGCGCCTCGGATTCGTCCCGCTGACGACGACGACCCCGTACGTCTACGTTCCCTGAACGGCCGGAACGGCTCGGCGTCCGCCCGACCGGAGGTGGCCCCGCAGGGACTTTCCGCCGCCTCTCAGCAGCGCCCCGCCCAGTGGGAGGGGCGCTCGAAGCCCTCGGGGAGCAGGGTGGCGGCGTCGCCGCGGGCCGCGTTGAGCTGGGGCTGGGTGAGGAAGAGCGCGCCGGTCAGGTCCGCGCCCGACAGGTCGGCGTCGCGGAGGTCGGCGCCGATCAGGTCGGCGAGGGACAGGTCGGCGCCGCTCAGGTCCGCCGCGATCAGCAGCGCCCCGCGCAGGTCCGCGCCGCGCAGCTTCGCCCCGCGCAGCCGTGCCCCGATCAGGTCGGCGCCCCGCCGGTTCCGGGCCGTGCCGCCGGCCGCCGCCCGCACGAGCGCGCTCGCCTGCAGCAGCAGCGGGTTCACCCGGGCCCGCACCGCGGCCACGTCCAGTTTCTCCAGCTCGTACGCCGTGCCCCGGGTGAGCTCCTCGACCCGGGCCAGGGCCTCGGCCGCTTCGTCGTGCAGCGGGCGCGCGGCGGGCAGCGCGAGGACCTCGGTGAGGTAGCGCAGCAGCTCGTGGAGCTGCCGCACCACGGGGAAGACCTCGTACATCAGGTGCGCCGTCTCCGGGGCCTCCCGCCAGGAGACCCCGCCGAACGTGATCTGCGAGACCTTCTGGCCGGCGCCGAAGCAGTCGTACACCGTGCAGCCCGAGAAGCCGCTCGGCCGCAGCCGGGTGTGGATCCCGCAGCGGAAGTCGTCCCGCAGGTTCCGGCAGGGCTCGCCGGAGGACTTGTCCACCGCGAAGTCCGCCGAGCGGGCGAAGGGAAGCGCCACGCAGCACAGCCCGAAGCAGTTCGCGCAGTCCCCGCGCAGGGTCTCGGACATGGTGGTGCGCTTCCTTCGTACTCTTCCGGGACGGACGTCCCACGGTATCGCGTCGCGCATGCGGCGAACCCGGTCGCCCGCGGGAGTTCGGGGCCCGGTGCGGCGTGCGGGGCACCGCCGCCCCGCCGGGCGGACGTCGATGTCTTCCGGGCACTCCCTAGGGATCGTCCCCGATGTCCCGGGCGCGCCCCCGCGCCTACCGTGGTCGGGGAGCCCGGGGAGCGGTCGGGAGCCCTTCCGCACTCTCGACGCGCGTTACGGAGGCCCGGTGAAGGCGATCGTCCAGGACAGATACGGCTCGCCCGACGTGCTGGAGTACCGGGACGTCGAGGAGCCGGCCGTCGCCGGTCACGAGGTCCTCGTCCGGGTCCGCGCGGCGGCGGTCAACGCGCGGGACTGGCACTACATGCGGGGCGATCCGTACGTCGCGCGCCTGGCGTTCGGGCTCGGCCGACCTCGCGTGCGGGTCCGGGGCACGGACTTCGCGGGCGTGGTGCAGGCGGTGGGCAAGGACGTGCGGGGATTCCGGGCCGGTGACGAGGTGTTCGGCGAGGCCGAGGGGGCGTTCGCGCAGTACGTGCGCGCCACGCCGGACGTCCTGGCACCGATACCCGCCGGCCTGACCTTCGCCCAGGCTGCCGCCGTGCCGCTGGCCGGCAACACCGCCCTCATGGGCCTGCGCGATGTGGGGCGGGTCGGGCCGGGCGCCAGAATCCTGATCAACGGCGCGTCCGGGGGTGTGGGGACCTTCGCCGTCCAGATAGGCAAGGCGCTCGGCGCCGAGGTCACCGCCGTGTGCGGAACGCGGAACGCGGACCTGGTCGGATCACTCGGCGCCGACCACGTCGTCGACTACACCCGGGACGACTTCACGCGCCGCCCCGGGCGTTACGACGTGGTGCTCGACCTGGTCGGAAACCGTTCCCTGGCCGCGTACCGCCGCGTGCTCGCACCCGACGGGACGCTGGTGCTGTCCGGGGGCGGCGTCTCGCGGGGCGGCAGCCTGTTCGGCCCGATGGGGCTCCTCGTCCGCGGCCGGGCCGTCGCGGCGTTCGTCGGTCATCGGCTCCTCGTCCTGGAGTCGACGCCGAGCGCGGAGAACCTCGTGGCGCTCGGCGAGCTGGTCGAGACGGGTCGGCTCACCCCGGTCATCGACCGGACCTACCCCCTCGGCGAGGCGGCGGAGGCCATTCGCTACCTCGAGGTGGAACACGCGCGGGCCAAGGTCGTCCTGACCGCCTGATCCTCTGCCGCCCGGGCCTCCGGCCCCCGGCGATCGCTCCGGCGCCGGCTCAGCTGCCGTCGTGCTCGGCCGACGCGACGGACCTCGCCCAGCGGTAGTCCGCCTTGCCGCTCGGTGAGCGCTGGATGCTGTCGGTGAGCACCAGCCGGCGCGGGATCTTGTAGCCGGCCAGCCGGGAGCGGCAGTGGGACTGGACGGCCGACAGGTCGAGCGCCTCCGCGCCGGCGCGCAGCTGCACCACCGCGGCGACGTGGTGGCCCCATCTCGCGTCCGGCACTCCCGCGACGAGGGCGTCGTAGACGTCCGGATGGGACTTGAGCGCCTGCTCGACCTCCTCCGGATAGACCTTCTCGCCCCCGGTGTTGATGCACTGCGAGCCCCGACCGAGGACGGTCACGATGCCGTCCTCACCGACCGTCGCCATGTCGCCGAGGAGGACCCAGCGCTCGTCGCCCCGCCGGAAGAAGGTCTCGGCGGTCTTCACCGGGTCGTTGTAGTAGCCGAGCGGCACGTGCCCGCGCTGCGCGAGGCGCCCCGGCACGCCCACGGGCACCGGTTCGTACGTCACCGGATCCACCACCCGGGTGCGTTCGTTGACCTCCAGACGGAAGCCCCTCTCCGGGCCCGAGTCGTCCGTCGCCTTGCCGTTCGAACCGGACTCGGAGGAACCGAAGTTGTTCAGGAGCAGCACGTGGGGGACGAGTGCCTGGAACTGCGCCCGTACCGTGTCCGACATGATCGCTCCGGACGAGGAGACGCTGAAGAGCGACGACAGGTCCGTGCCCTCGAGGGGGCCGTGCAGGGCGTCGACGAGGGGCCTGAGCATCGCGTCGCCGACCAGCGACACGCTGGAGACCTTCTCCTTGGCGATGGTGCGGAGCACCTCCTCCGGGACGTACTTCCGGTGGAGGACGAGCCGCTGCCCGTAGTTGAAGGCGACGAACGAGGTCAGCGTCGACGTGCCGTGCATCAAGGGGGGCGTGGGGAAGAAGGTGATCCCCGCTCCGCGCGCCGCCACCCGTTCCGCCAGCTCCTCCGGGCGCTTCACGGGCTCGCCCGCCGGTTCTCCGCCGAAGAGCCCGGCGAAGAACAGGTCCTCCTGGCGCCACATGACGCCTTTGGGCATGCCCGTCGTCCCGCCCGTGTAGATGATGAAGAGGTCGTCGCCCGACCGCTCCGGGAAGCCCCGCTCCGGCGAGCCGGAGGCCTCGGCGTCGGTGAAGTCCGTGCAGGCGGGGCCCGGTGCCGCCGCCCCGTCCTCGGGCCGGGTCCCCACCCGGACGAGGTGCCGCAGCTTCTCCGTCCGCGGCAGGGCGGCGGCGACCCGGTCGGTGAACTCCGAGTCGAACACGAGCGCGGCCAGGTCGGCGTCCCGGTAGAGGTAGACCAGCTCCTCCTCGACGTAGCGGTAGTTGACGTTGACCGGGACGATCCGCGCCTTGAGGCAGGCCAGCACGGTCTGCAGGTACTCGACGCCGTTGTAGAGGTGCAGGCCGAGGTGCTCGCCCGGCCGGACGCCCGAGTCGAGCAGGTGGTGGGCGAGGCGGTTGGCTGCGGCGTCGAGCTGCGCGTAGGTGAGCCGGCGTTCGGAGCCGGTGCCCGGGTGGTCGACGTACACGAGCGCCTCGCGGTCGGGGACCACGTCGACGACCGATTCGAACAGGTCGGCAAGGTTGTATTCCACCGTTCCTCCTGACCCCGCTGATCGTCACGGCCGGAACTGACCCGGCGGTCATTAGAGCGCCGACCGGCGGAGGGCGGAAGGGGTCCCGCAGAAGAAACTGACTGGGTGTCAGAAAACTATTGAACTGGACCGTCGCCTCCTGCAACCTGTTCTAGGTCTGGAGACGGGAGACGCCCATGGGTGGGACCGAACACCTCAGCGTGCGGCGCGAAGGCGCCACACTCGTGCTCACGCTCGACCGGCCGGAGGCCAAGAACGCGCTCTCACTGCCCATGCTCGTCGGGCTGTACGACGGCTGGCTGGAGGCGGACGCCGACGACACCGTCCGCTCCGTCGTCCTGACCGGGGCCGGCGGTTCGTTCTGCGCCGGGATGGACCTCAAGGCGCTGGCGGGCAAGGGGATGGCGGGGGAGGGGTACCGGGACCGGCTGAGCGCCGACCCCGACCTGCACTGGAAGGCGATGCTGCGCCACCACCGCCCCCGCAAACCGGTGATCGCCGCCGTCGAGGGCCACTGCGTCGCGGGCGGCACCGAGATCCTGCAGGGCACTGACATCCGGGTCGCCGGCGCCTCGGCCACCTTCGGCCTCTTCGAGGTGCGGCGCGGGCTCTTCCCGATCGGAGGATCCACGGTCCGGCTGCCCCGCCAGATCGCCCGCACCCACGCCCTGGAGATGCTGCTCACCGGCCGCCCGTACAGCGCGGAGGAAGCGGCCCGGATCGGACTCGTCGGTCAGGTCGTCCCCGACGGCGGCGCTCTGGACAAGGCCCTGGAGATCGCCGAGCGGATCAACGCCTGCGGACCGCTCGCCGTCGAGGCGGTCAAGGCGTCGGTCTACGAGACGGCCGAGATGACCGAGAGCGAAGGGCTGGCGGCCGAACTCAAGCGGGGGTGGCCGGTCTTCGAGACGGCGGACGCGAAGGAGGGCGCCCGCGCCTTCGCCGAGAAGCGCGAGCCGGTGTACCGCCGGCGGTGACCCGGGAGCCGAGAAGGCGCGCGCCCGCTCGCGGGCGCGCCGCCCCCAAACCGGCGGCGCACGGGGCGATCCGACGGCCCGCCGCCACCCCGCCGACAGCCGACAGCCGACAGCCGACAGCCGACGGAGCGAACCGTGCGGCCGCGACGGAGCGCATCGCGCGGCCGCCGACGGAGCAAGCCGTGCGAGCCGCCGCCCGGGCCGCCCGCCCACCACGGAAGGAGCCCCATCCATGACCGCCACCCCCGCGCCGGACATGCTCCGCGCACTCCTCGTCGTGGAGTTCCCCTTCACCCGCTCGCTCGGACCCGTCCAGTCGGCCTTCCTGACCGGGCTGCGCGAGCGGACCGTCCTCGGGGTGCGGACCGGTGACGGACGTGTCCTGGTCCCGCCCGTCGAGTACGACCCGACCACCGCCGCCGAACTCCGCGAACTGGTCGAGATCGCCGCCACCGGGACCGTCACCACCTGGGCCTGGAACCACGCGCCCCGCCCCGGCCAGCCGCTGGCGACCCCCTTCGCCTGGGTCCTCGTCCGCCTCGACGGCGCCGACACCGCCCTGCTGCACGCCCTCGACGCCCCCGGGCCCGAGGCCGTCCGCGCCGGGATGCGCGTACGGATCCGCTGGGCCGACGACCGGCACGGCGCGATCACGGACATCGCCTGCTTCGAGCCCTACGCGAGCGACCCCGCCACCGAGGCGCGGGCCCACCACGGGAGGTTCGACGACCCCGTCACCGGAATCGTCGCACCGGCCCGCCTGGACTACACGTACAGCCCCGGACGCGCCCAGACCGGCTACCTCCGCGCCCTCGCCGAGCGCCGGACCGTCGGCGAACGCTGCCCGTCCTGCGCCAAGGTCTACATCCCGCCCCGGGGCGCCTGCCCCACCTGCGGCGTCGCCACCACCGACCGGGTCGAGGTCGGTCCACGAGGCACCGTCACCACCTTCTGCATCGTCAACATCAAGGCGAAGAACCTCGACATCGAGGTCCCGTACGTCTACGCCCACATCGCCCTGGACGGTGCGGGCCTCGCCCTGCACGGCCGGATCGGCGGCATCCCCTACGACCAGGTCCGCATGGGCCTGCGCGTCGAGCCCGTCTGGAGCGAGGACGGCCGCTTCCCCGACCATTACCGCCCGTGCGGCGAGCCCGACGCCGACTACGACACGTACAAGGAGCTGCTGTGAGCGCCGAGCGAGCGACGCCCGACCGGCAGGTGGCCATCGTCGCCTTCGCCCAGACCGACCACGCGCGGCACACGGACGAGGTCTCCGAGGTCGAGATGCTCATGCCCGTCCTCCACGACGTCCTGCGGCAGACCGGCCTGAGGACCGCCGACATCGGGTTCACCTGTTCCGGCTCCTCCGACTACCTCGCCGGACGCGCCTTCTCCTTCACCATGGCCCTCGACGGCGTCGGCGCCTGGCCGCCGATCTCCGAGTCCCACGTCGAGACGGACGGAGCCTGGGCCCTCTACGAAGCGTGGGTGAAGCTCCTGACCGGCGAGGCCGACACCGCGCTCGTCTACGCCTACGGGAAGTCCTCGGCCGGCTCGGTCCGCGACGTCCTGACCCGGCAGCTCGACCCCTACTACCTCGCCCCCCTCTGGCCCGACGCGGTCGCCCTCGCCGCGCTCCAGGCCCAGGCGCTGATCGACGCGGGCGACACCGACGAGCCCGCCCTCGCGGGCATCGCCGCCCGCAACCGCCGGGACGCCACCGCCAACCCGCACGCGCAAGTGCCCGGCGCCCGCCCCCAGGGCGACTACCTCGTCCGGCCGCTGCGCGCGGGCGACTGCCCGCCCGTGGGGGACGGCGCCGCCGCCGTGATCCTGTCGGCCGGGGACAGGGCACGGGAGCTGTGCGCCCGCCCCGCCTGGATCCGTGGCATGGACCACCGGATCGAGGCCCACGCCCTGGGCGTACGCGACCTGACCGACTCGCCCTCCACCCGGCTGGCCGCCGAACGCGCGGGAGCCTTCGAACGGCCCGTCGACACGGCGGAACTGCACGCCCCCTTCAGCGCGCAGGAGGTCGTCCTGCGCAAGGCCCTCGACCTCGACGACAGCGTGAGGGTCAACCCCTCCGGCGGAGCGCTGGCCGCCAACCCCGTCATGGCCGCCGGGCTCATCCGCCTGGGCGAGGCCGCCGCCCGCATCCACCGGGGGGACTCCGACCGCGCCCTCGCCCACGCCACCTCCGGCCCCTGCCTGCAGCAGAACCTCGTCGCCGTCCTGGAAGGGGAAGCACGTGCCTAAGGAGCCCGTGGCCGTCGTCGGGATCGGCCAGACCAAGCACGTCGCCGCCCGCCGGGACGTCTCCATCGCCGGACTGGTCCGCGAGGCGGCCCTGCGGGCACTGGAGGACGCCGAGCTGACGTGGGCGGACGTCGACGCCGTCGTCATCGGCAAGGCCCCCGACTTCTTCGAGGGCGTGATGATGCCGGAGCTGTACCTCGCCGACGCCCTCGGCGCGGTCGGCAAGCCCATGCTCCGCGTCCACACGGCCGGATCGGTCGGCGGGTCGACCGCCCTGGTCGCCGCGAACCTCGTGGCCGCCCGCGTCCACCGCACGGTCCTCACCCTCGCCTTCGAGAAACAGTCCGAGTCCAACGCCATGTGGGGGCTGTCCCTGCCCGTCCCCTTCCAGCAGCCGCTGCTTGCCGGCGCCGGCGGATTCTTCGCCCCGCACGTCCGCGCCTACATGCGCCGCACCGGCGCCCCCGACACCGTCGGCTCCCTCGTCGCGTACAAGGACCGGCGCAACGCGCTGAGGAACCCCTACGCCCACCTCCACGAGCACGACATCACCCTGGAGAAGGTGCAGGCGTCGCCGATGCTCTGGGACCCGATCCGCTACTCCGAGACCTGCCCGTCCTCCGACGGGGCCTGCGCGATGATCCTGACCGACCGGTCCGGCGCGGAGCGCGCGCCCCGCCCGCCCGCGTGGGTGCACGGCGGCGCGATGCGCAGCGAGCCCACGCTCTTCGCGGGCAAGGACTTCGTCTCACCGCGGGCGGGCCGGGACTGCGCCGCCGACGTCTACCGGCAGGCGGGCGTCACCGACCCCCGCCGGGAGATCGACGCGGTGGAGATGTACGTCCCGTTCTCCTGGTACGAGCCGATGTGGCTGGAGAACCTGGGCTTCGCCGAGGAGGGCGAGGGCTGGAAGCTCACCGAGGCGGGGGTGACCGAACTCGACGGGGACCTGCCCGTCAACCCCTCGGGCGGGGTGCTCTCCACCAACCCGATCGGCGCCTCGGGCATGATCCGCTTCGCCGAGGCGGCGCTGCAGGTGCGGGGCCAGGCGGGAGCGCACCAGGTGGACGGGGCGCGCAGGGCGCTCGGCCACGCGTACGGCGGGGGCGCGCAGTTCTTCTCCATGTGGCTCGTCGGGGACCGGCCTCCCGCCTGAGGTCCGCCCGGGGAGTGGTGGGGGCTACGGCGCCGGGCCTCCGCCCGGCCGGAGCGGCGGCGGCTCGTGGTCGACCCGGTGACGCCGCCCCGCCCTGACGTGACACGCCGTCACACCTGACGACGGTCCCGCCCGTCCTAGGGTGGTGATCATGAGTGCAGAGCGTGATCTGACCCGGCTCGTCGCCGGGATGCGGCCGGAGCTGAACGCCGGCCGCTACGTCTTCGTCACCGTGGCCGGCCCCGTCCCGGCGGGCGTCGCCCCGGTCGCCACCGTCGCCGAGAGCGAGGGGCTCACCCTCGTCGTCCGCCAGGAGGAGGCCGACGCGGCCTCACTGGAGTACGACTACGTGGCGGGCTGGATCACCCTGCGGGTTCACTCCGCCCTGGACGCCGTCGGCCTGACGGCGGCGGTCGCCCGTGAACTCGCCGACGCGGGTCTGAGCTGCAACGTGCTGGCCGGCTTCCACCACGATCACCTCTTCGTCGAACACGCCCGCGCGCGGGAGGCGTTGGCGGTGCTGCGGACACTGTCGGAGCGCGCGTCCCACTCCGCCGTCTGAGGTCCGCGTCGCCCCCCCGGTGGGCGGGGCGTGCGCCGCCCTCGGGCCCTCGCGGCGGGCCCTCGGGCACCGTGGAGCCCTCCCGTATCCGGGCGGCGCTCGCCACCGGTCACGGGTGCCCCGGACACCCGGCTGGACACGACCGCCGTCGCCCCGCCCCCGGCGCCCGTGCCCACGGTCATGGCCCGCGGTCCTGGCCCCCGGCTTCGGCTCCCGGCTTCCGGCGCGCCCTGCCCCGCGGTCACGGCCTGTGGCCCAGCCCGGGCACGCGCGACCGGACCGGCCCATGCCGCCGTCCCCTCGCTCGCTCCGCGGACCTCGGCCCCGCCTGGCCGGGTCACCCCCCCCGAGCCGGCGCCGTCCCTCCGGCGGGAGGACGGACCGTCGTCGCCCGGATCCGGACGGTGCGCGCCCGGGGCCCCGGGCCCCCGGGGTCGCGGAGCGGCCCGGCGGGCGGGTGGCCGAGCGGGCGGCGACCCGCCGGGAAGCCCCTGAGGGGCGGGCCCAGGACGGCTTCGGCGGGTTCGCCACGGACCCCGCCCCGGCGCTCCGTGTCGCGCGCCCGGGCACGTACCATGGCCGTATGTCCTTCCTCCGCCGCCGCAGCGCCGCCACTCCCGCGGGCCCGGACTTCGACGTCCTGGCCATGGACCCGGGCGACTGGCCCGGCAACCTCGGCGCCGGTCTCCTCCCCGCCCCCGACGGCACCTGCCAGGGCGTCTTCCTGCGCTACGACCTCTTCGGCGGCCGCGGCCCCGCGATGATCATCGGTAACCTCCCCGAGGGGTCCCCGGCGCGCGAGCTGGCCGACGGGCAGATCCCCTTCGAGGTGGCGCAGCTCCTCGCGGCCCTGGAGAACGACGAGCCGGTCGAGGTCCTGGAGACCGAGGACATGCCCGTCATGCAGGGCGACAACCTGCTGATCGTCCGCCGGGTCAAGCTCTCCGAGAGCCGCATCTCGTGCGTGCAGTTCGACCGCAGCGACAACGTCCTGGTCACGATCGCCAGTTGGGACCGGCCGATCACGGACGACCTGTACGCGCTCCTCAAGCCGCTGCCGGCCGAGTTGTTCCAGCAGGGCTGAGGGAGAGGCGGGGCCGATGAGCGCACGTGTCGACAGCTGGATCTGGGCGGTCCGCCTCACCAAGACCCGCTCGCAGGCCGCCGCGGCCTGCCGGGCCGGACACGTCAAGGTGAACGGCGAGCGGGCCAAGCCCGCCCAGCCCGTGAAGCCGGGCGACGAGGTCCGCCTCTTCCACGGCGGCCGGGAGCGGATCGTCGAGGTGAAGGAGCTGCTCACCAAGCGCGTCGGCCCGCCCGTCGCCGCCGAGGCCTATGCCGACAACAGCCCGCCGCCGCCACCGCGCGAGCACGTCGCCCTCGCGGCGGTGCGCGACCGGGGCGCCGGACGCCCGACCAAGCGTGAGCGTCGCGAGCTCGACCAGCTGCGCGGGCACCGCCCCGCCTGACACCCCCCGTCCCCGTGGCGGGGGCGCGCCGGAGCGACCCGGCGCCCCCGCGCCCGCTAGGCGGTGAACAGCGACGCGAGCCGTGCGGCCGATGTCCCGATCCCGGTCGGGCCCGGGCGCAGCAGCGCCGTACCGCCGCCCGCGTGCACGTCCTCGGGCGCGTAGCGGCGGACCTCGCGGTGCCAGTGGAGGATGCCGGCCAGCCAGTCCTCCAGCTCCCGCACATACGCCTCCATCGCCGCGCGGCCCTGGCTTCCCAGGCCGAAGTCGGCGTACAGGACGGGGAGTTCATGCTCCTTGGCGTGCAGGAACTCGTTCAGCCGCCCCCGCATCAGGTCGTCGATCATCCCCACGGCGGTCGGATAGTCGATGTCGAAGAACTTCTGCACCACGAGGACGCCGTTGTGCACCTCCCCCTCGACCTCGATCTCCTTCTGATACGAGAACAGGTCGTTGACGAGACAGGCGTACGTCGACGCCGACTTCTCCAGGCGCGCGACGGTCCCCGACCGGAAGATCCCTCGGGGGAGGTCGTGTGCGTGCCGGAGCCGGCAGAGCGACATCGTCAGGTCCGAGCCGAAGGTGTGGTGGCGCATCTCGAGGTAGTCCACCGGATCGGGGACCCGGTGCTGCGCCTGGTTGTGCAACTCCCACATCCAGCTGTCGAGCATCCGGTCCAGCGCCTGGCGCAGCTGCGCCCGGGCGCCCGGCCCCATCGGCGCCGTCGTGCGGGTCCACAGATCGGCCAGTGAGCGCTCCATCGGCGTCACGGCGAGTGCCGCCCCGGCCGCCGGATCGTCCACCGGCACGCACCCCTTGAGCCGTTCGGTGCACTCCTTGGCGCCGGCCAGGTCGCGCGGGCGGCCGAAGACCAGGGGGTAGTAGTCGTCCCCGTACGTCCCCCAGGTCAGCCACTCCGCGCTGAGCTCCAGTTCCTCCGGCGTGGCGTCGGGATCGAGGCCGGCCGAGCAGAGCGCGAAGTCGAATCCCTCCAGCATCGGGCGGTCCCAGATGTCGTCGAGGAGACCCATCCGCTCGGCCCACTCCACGGACAATCGCTTCGCCTCCTGGTGGTGGGGGCTCAGCGTCAGCGGGAAGGGCAGGTCGAACGCGGGCAGGACCGAGGCCCCGACCGTCTCGTGCGGGACATGGGTGAGGCTCCTCAGCCGTGCCGCCGCGGGCCGGCCGAAGACGTTCCTGATGTCCAGCGCGGAGGTGCCGAGGACGCCGGAGAGCCGAGACGGGCCGTTGTCCGCGCCCTCGTTCATGTACCGGCTGGACCGCATGTGCCACTCGTGGCCGCCCGACTGCCAGTCCTGGAGGCCCTTCGTGTAGGCCGCGACGGCCGCGCACTCCGCCGGCGTCAGCCCCTTCTCCAGGCAGAGACCGGGGACTTCCGTGAGCGCGGTGTTCTCGAACTGCTGGAGCCGCGAGGTCAGCAGGTCGTTGACGGCCTCCGCGGCCTCCTGGGTCGTACACCCCAGGAACTTCTCCAGGACGAGGACGCCGTTGCTGTTCTCTCCCTCGTCCTCGACCTCCCGCTGGTAGGAGAACAGATCGTTGCGCAGGTGCACCGCGTCCGAGAAGGCGTCCCGCAGCACGCACAGCGGCCGGGAGCGCGCCACCTGCTCGGGGACCTCGGCGCCGGCGGCGTACTCGACGAGCCCGGCCGACCACGGCGCGCCGCCCACCTTGCGGCGCATCTCGATGTACTCGAGGGGGTTGGCGATCCGCCCCTCGTTGATGTTGTCCAGCTCCCACAGCGACTCGTACAGCAGGTGCTCGGTGGACTCGGCGAACCTTTCCCTCCACGCCGTCGACATGGACGGGACCGTGCGCGTCCACAGGTCCGCGAGCCCCGCCTCGACGGGGTTGGTCGGCTCCGGCATGAGCTCCGCCGCGTCCATCGGCATGAACAGCGGCAGCCGGTCGAGGTACGTTTTGCCGCCGGGCCGGTCCTGGGGGCGCTTGAACACCTCGAGGAAGTGGTCGTCGAAGAAGAACACCCAGGTGTACCAGTCGGTGACCAGGGACAGCGTCTCGGCGTCGCAGTCCGGATGGGTGTAGGAGCACAGCAGCGCGTAGTCGTGGGACTCGAGGTCGTGCTCCTCCCAGACGCCGGAGCCCTCCAGCATCCCCATCGCCCGCGCCCACTCGCGGGTGTGCGAACGGGCCTCCTCCACATGGGGGTTGAGCCGCGCCGGATACGGGACGTAGAAATCCGGCAGTACGAAGGGCTGAGCCATGCGTGCGGGGCCTTTCGGTGAAGCGGTCGATACCCGGCCCAGCCTTACCCCTCACCCGTACGACGCACGCCGCACCCGAGATAGTCATACGAACGCCGAGGGGTGTCGTGGGGCGCTCCGTCCGTCCGCATCCCTCCGCCGCCTGCCCGGCGGGCGGGTCGGGCGCGGTGAACCCGCACGTCAGCGGCCTTCACGAAGGCGAAACGGTGAGCCGAACCGGATCTCGCGGCACTCCTCCCGGCCCCGGACGACGCGGCGTCCCGTGGGATCGAACACCGGCGCGAAGGGGTACTCGCCCGGGGTACGGCCCCCCCACCCGCGCTCCGTCACCGTGACCGCCGGCCTGTCGAGGTCCGGGCACGGGTGTCGTTCACGCCGGTGGTGGAGGACCGACCGTCCGGCCGCGGGCAGATGTCCTTCGAACGGGGGTGACGGGAGGGCACACGGACCGAGCCCCCCGCCACCGGCTCCCGGAGGGTCCGGCAATCACCGCTCCGGCAGGGGATGTCCCACGTCAGAGGTGATGTCACCGGGTCTCGGGACACGAGGCCGCGGACGTGCGGCGGTCAGCGGAGCGGACCAGTGCCGTCCCGGCGCGCCGTGCGGCGCGGAGGCTGTCGCGCGGTGGGGGTCCGGGCTCCCGAGCTCCGCCCGATACGACGATGCCCCGCCCGTCCGGTGTGTCGGCACCGGACGCGCGGGGCGTTCCCCCGAGTCGTCGGTCGGCGGGCGCCCGGCTCAGCGCGTGCCGACCGCGGCGCGCACGGCCCGCCGCGCCATGGCGCAGTCGTCGTGCAGCCGCCGCAGCAGCAGCCGCTGCTCCTCACCCGGCGAGACCGCGCCGGAGGGAACGGGGACCGAACCGGCGGGCGGCGCCTCCTTGATGGTGCGCTGCACCGCCGTCTCGTACGTACGGATCTCCCGCGTGAGCACGATCATCAGGTTCACCAGGAAGGCGTCCCTGGACGCCGGCCCGGCCTGCTGCGCGAGCTGACTGATCTGGCGTCGGGCCATCGGGGCGTCGCCGAGCACCGCCCACAGCGTCGCCAGGTCGTACCCCGGCAGGTACCAGCCCGCGTGCTCCCAGTCGACCAGGACCGGGCCCGTGGGGGAGAGGAGGATGTTCGAGAGCAGGGCGTCGCCGTGGCAGAACTGCCCCATGCCCTGACGGCCGCCCGCCTGGGCGAGGCCGTGCAACAGCTTCTGGAGGTCGTCCCGGTCCCGGTCGGTGAACAGCCCCAGCTCGTGATAGCGGGCGATCCGTGACGCGTAGTCGAGCGGGGCGTCGAAGGTCCCGGCCGGCGGACGCCAGGCGTTCAGCCGGGCGATCGCACCGAGAGCCGCGCGCACGTCCGCCCGGGGCGGTGCCTCCAGGGGGTGCCGCGTCAGCGCCGCCGCCCGTCCGGGTGTCCGCTCGATCACCAGCGTGCAGTTCTCCGGATCCGCGGCGATGAGCCGGGGGGCGCGCACCGGTGGCCGGTGCCGGACGAAGGCGCGATAGGAAGCTATTTCGTGCTGGAACCGCTCGACCCACGCCGGGGAGTGGTCCAGTAAACACTTCGCGACCGCCGTCGTCCTCCCGGTGGTCCCGACGATGAGGACCGACCGGCCGCTGCGGCGCAGCACCTGCACGGGATTGAACTCCGGACAGATCCGGTGGACGGAGGCGATGGCCATCCGCACCTGGGCCCCCTGCGGGCCGGACAGATCGATTCTTCCGCTGGGCGCGGGGGTCACGCCACCGGCCCAGCGTCGCGCCCGGACCGTCGGGGCCGCGGGGGCCAGGTACGGTCCGGCGCCGGCCGGCATGGAGCGGTGCTGCGGCCGGGGCGGGGCGGACACGGAGGACGATGCTGTGTACATGGAGGTGACAGATCCCTTCGTGCGCCGACGAGTTGCGTGCGTCGCCCCGCCCGGCCTCCGGGCCGCACCCTGGGGAATGAGGGCCGGCTGCCGGGGCGGGGTGGCGCGTTCCTACCTGACACCCAGGCGCGGGTGGCGGAACATCGGGCGCACCCTGGCGAACCCTGGCGAATAGTCGCCAGCCCTATGACACGGGGTTAGTGTCAACTCAGCCGAGAACCTGGGGGCTTTGACGTGACCGGACAGACCAACACCCGCCTGGCAGACCTCTTCGGCCTGACCGGCTGGTCCAAGGGCGAACTCGCGAGACTCGTGAACCGGCAGGCGGCGGCCATGGGCCACCCCCAGCTGGCGACCGACACCTCGCGGGTGCGGCGCTGGATCGACACGGGGGAGACCCCGCGCGATCCCGTACCCCGGGTGCTGGCAGCGCTGTTCACCGAGCGACTCGGCCGTGTCGTGACCATCGAGGACCTCGGGTTCGTACGGCGCGGGCGTGCAGGCAGACGGCAGAACGTCAGGAACACCGACAACCCTGACGCGCTGCCCTGGGCGCCCGAGCGTACGGCGGCGGTCCTCACCGAATTCACGGGAATGGACCTCATGCTCAACCGACGCGGCCTGGTGGGCGCGGGTGCCGCGCTCGCGGCAGGCTCCGCACTCAGCAACGCCATGTACGACTGGCTGCACACCGACCCCTCACGCAAGCCCGGCGCTGCCCGGGCCACCGATCCCCTGCACGCCGATCCCGCCGGGTTCGACCGCTACGAGGCCGCCCCCATCGGGTCGGAGGAGATCGACGCGCTGGAACGCTCGGTGGAGGTGTTCCGCGCCTGGGACGCCTCCCGGGGCGGCGGCCTCCAGCGCAAGGCGGTCGTGGGCCAGCTCAACGAGGTGGGCGGCATGCTCGCCTACCACCACCCCGACCATCTCCAGCGGCGCCTGTGGGGTGTCGCCGCCAACCTGGCGGTCCTCGCCGGCTGGATGTCCCACGACGTGGGCCTGGAACCCACCGCACAGAAGTACTTCGTCATCGCCGCCCACGCGGCGCGCGAGGGCGGCGACCGGCCCCGGGCCGGCGAGGCACTGTCCCGGGCCGCCCGGCAGATGGTCCACCTGGGCCGGCCGGACGACGCCCTCGACCTGATGAAGCTCGCCAAGTCCGGCTCGGGTGAGGAGGTCCTGCCCCGCACCCAGGCGATGCTGCACACCATCGAGGCCTGGGCGCAGGCGTCGATGGGCAAGGGCCAGGCCATGCGGCGCACCCTCGGCGAGGCGGAGGAACTCTTCGTCTCCGACCGGTCGGACGTCGAGCCGCCCAGCTGGATGCAGAACTTCGACGAGGCCGACATGCACGGCATGCAGGCCCTCGCCTACCGCACGCTCGCCGAGCACGACCCCGCCGCCGCGGTCCCGGCACAGCGCCACGCCAAACTGGCCCTGGAGCTCCGCCGCAGCGGTCACAACCGCTCGAAGCTCTTCGACTACATCTCCCTCGCCTCGGCCTGCTTCATCGCCGACGATCCGGAACAGGCGGACCGCTACGCCCGGTTGGCGCTGGTGTCGATGGGCGACACGTCCTCGCACCGCACCTGGGACCGGCTGCGCGAGATGTACCGGCTGACCGGGCAGTACGCGGGCTACGCCAGGATCGAGGACCTCCGCGAGGAGATCGCTCTCGCCCTGCCCAAGCCCGCGGCGAAGCGCCCGAGGATCGGCGGGGTCTGAGCCGGGCGGTCCGCCGCAGACGACCCGCGGCACCCGCGGGCTCAGGTCCGTAGGAGAAAGGGCACACCGGACCGGCCGGTATGCCCTCCAAGGTGCCGGCGCGTGCCGCCCGACCGCAGCCCGGCCGCAGCCCGTGTGACCGCCCTGTCGATCCGCGTTCCGTGATCCGGAACAGATCCGTCCGGGCCTAACCGACCCGTACCACCATCACGCAGGCGTCGTCCTCGCGCGGGGCCTCGCCGAACTCCTCGACCACCGACCGTACGCAGTCCTGCGCGTCCCGGGCCCCGGCGAGCCGTGGCGCGAGGGAGAGGAGACGCCGCGTACCCGAATCGTCCTGGGCGCCGCCCGTCCCGCGGGTCAGCCCGTCCGTGTGCAGTATCAGCAGGTCTCCCGGAAGGAGGCGGACGTCGGCCTCCTCGTACGCGGCCCCGGTGGTCGCACCCAGCAGCACGCCGTCGGGCCTGGCCAGAGCCCGCCCCGTCCCGTCGCGGAAGAGCAGCGGGGCGGGGTGGCCCGCCTGCGCCCAGGAGAGCGTCTGGCGCGCGGGGTCGTAGCGGCAGCACATCGCGCTGCCCAGCGCCGGCTGCGCGGCGGTCTCCAGGAGCCGGTTGAGGTGGCCCATCAGGGCACCCGGCCGGATCCCGGCCACGGCCATGCCGCGCAGCGCGCCGAGAAGCATGGCCATCGAGGAGGTGGCGGAGACGCCGTGCCCGGTCAGGTCGCCGACCGTCAGCAGGGCGTCGCCGTCGGGAAGCGCCAGCGCGTCGTACCAGTCGCCGCCGATCAGACCGGTCGACGCGGCAGGGAGGTAGTGACCGGCCACGTCGAGCGGCGCGCCGGGTCCGCCGTGGGCGAAGCTGAGCGAACCACGCCAGGGTGGCAGCACCGCCTCCTGCAGCTCCACGGCGACGCGGTGCTCCGTGCGCTCGATGTGCCGGCGGTGCTGGAGGGAGTCGCGTGACTCGCGGACCGCGCGCTCGCTGCGGCGCAGCTCGCTGACGTCCCGTAAGACGGCCCACATGGACGCGGTGCACCCGTCGGCGTCGAGGACCGGCTCGCCCGTCATGTGCAGGGTGCGGACCCGGCCGTCACTGCGGACGATCCGGAACTCGCCGTCGATCGGTTTCCCGTCGATCAGACAGTCCGTCACCATCGCCTGCAGAATGGGCTGGTCCTCGGCGAACACCATCGACGGCAGTTCGTCGAGGGACATCGGGCCGCTCTCCGGAACGCGGCCGAAGATCTGGAACAGCTCCTCGGACCAGCTGACCTCGTCGGTCAGCAGATTCCACTCGGCGCTGCCGACCCGGCTCAGCAGGGAGCCCGTGCGCGCCGGGGCCGGGCCGCCGTACGCCGCGCCGGGCTCGGAGTCGAGCTCCGCCCCCGCCCCGCTCTCCGGGACATCGAGGGCCGGCGGGGCGGCCGACTCCCCGGGCATGCCCACCTTGAGCTGACTCAGGTGGGCCCCGAGGTCGTCGAGTTGATGCACGGCGAGGTCGCACAGGGCGCGCTGCCAGCGGTTCTGGGGATCGTCCTCGTCCATGACCGCGTCCCGGCGCACGGCGTCCACGTCTCCGCGCAGACGGCGGGTCTGCGAGATCAACGCGTCCACCATGCCGGGCTCCGGCGGCTGGGCGGGACGGTCCGCGAACAGATGGGACGGCATGTCGTACTCCGATACAGGCGCGGCGCGGCCAGGTGTGGAAAACAAGGCCCGGATACGACTGTTGCACAGGCCGACACACGTCGTAAGGGATTTGGCAACACTCGATCCGGTGGTGCTTCTGGCATATGCCAACGGCCCGCCGATTATCGGCCACCCCTGCTCGGGTTACGGTGCTGCTGTGGTGAGCGACGAGGTGGACACGGTGGGGACGGCGGTGCTGCTGGCGGCCGCGCCGACGGGGCGGGGACGGGCGATGGACGCGGCGTCCGTGCTCCCGGCGCTGGCGGCGGTGCCGCCGAGCGTGCTGACCGGCACGCCCTCGGCGACGGTCGTCGAACTGGCCGACCCGCTCGACCCGCAGACCGTCCTGACCCGGCTGCGGGCGGCGGCCGCGACCCGGGGACCGCTGGCGGTCTACCTCGCGGGCCAGCTCCACCTGGACCGCCGCCAGCACCTGCCGCACCTGGCCCTCGCCCGCACCACGTCGACCACCCTGCGCTACACCGGGCTGCCATGGCACTGGCTGGCGGGCGAACTCGCGGTGCGCGGACCGGGGACGACGACGGTGGTGGCGGACCTGGTCGCGGAGCCGGAACTCTGGCAGCGGCTGACCGCCGCGCCCGGCCTCCTCTCCCTGGGGCCCGGCCCGCTGCTGTACGGCCGTGTCGCCCCGGCGCCCCGCCGCGGCGGGCCGGTGACCCCGGACTATCTCCGTGCGTTCGCCACGATCTGGCGCTCGGGCGCCCGCCCCTCGCTCGCCGACCTCCACGAGCAGGCGGCCGCCTCCGTGGCCGGCGGCGGCGAGGCGCTGCTGCTGACCCCGACGCCACTCGGGGGCCCGGCCCCGGCCCCCGTGGCCTTCGCACCACCGGCCTCGGGCAGCGCCCTGCCCCCGGCCCCCGGATGGTCCGCCGGCGCGCAGCCCGTTCCCGCGAGCCGGACGGTGCGGCTCACCACGGCCCGTACGAAGGGGGCGACCTGGCCCGTCAAGCGGCCGGCCGAGGCCGCGACGCCGACGGGAGCGCCGACCCCCGCGGTGACGGCCGAACCGGCGGCGCGGACGATGGGTGAACCGGCGGCGCCGCCGGCTCCGCTTCCGCCGATCGCGGCGGCGGCGCCGGACGCCGCCCCGCCGTCTCCGCCGTCGGCGGCGGTGCGGATCGAAGCGGTCCGGCCCGTCACCGGGGCGGCGGACGAAGCCCGTCACGCCCTCGCCGACGCGCTCCCGGCCGGCCCTCCCGACGTCGGGGTCCATCCGGCCGACCGTGCCACCGCACCCCCGGAGGCCGCGAGGGGCGGCGCGGGTTCGCCCGGTGCGCACGCGGACGCCGCCGCTGCGGACGTGCCCCCTCCGGGGCCCGATCAGGACGAGCCCCGCCCTGAGCGGGGCGGCGAGCCCATGGCCCCTGTACGGAGCGCGTCCGTACCGGCCCCGGCGTCCGGTCCCGTACCGGCCCCGGCGTCCGCTTGCGCACCGGCCCCGGCCCACGCGCCGGTCATCGGTCCCGCCCCTGCCCAGGCGCCGGTCCACGCAAGGGCATCCGCGCCCGCCGCGTCGGCCCACGTCCCGGCCGCGCCGGTCCACGACCCGCACCGTGAGATCCTCGCCGCCGCCCAGGCGGGACGGCACGGGGAGGCCGTCGCGGTCGCGGCGGCCTGGGAGCGGGAGGCGTTGCGACGGCACGGGGCACGCTCGCAGGAGGCCGTGCACTGGATGGAGGTCCGGGCCGATCTCGCGCGTCTCGCCGGGGACCCCGCCCGCAGCTGCGAGCTGTGGATCTCCGCCGCGCAGGCCCGTCTCGGACTGCGGCAGGGCCCCGGCGACCCCGATGTCGAGGGAGCCGTGGACAGGGCCCACCACCAGTGGGAGCAGATCGAGGACGTCGCCCGCGCCCGGGAACTGGGCCCCGTCCTCTATGCCTTGCGCGGAAGGGTGCCGGGCCGTCAGCCCGGGGCGCTCGCCGCACTGCGGCGCCGGATGCGCTGACCCGCCCCTACCCCGCGGCGTCGCCCGGGGCCGGGCGCGCGAGGACGCGGGGGAGTGCCATCATCGGGGGTATGGCGACCTCCTCCGCCCCGGCCGCGGGCGACAGAGCCGACAGGACGACGCTCACCACCGAGCGTCTGCTGCTGCGGCCCGTACGGGCGGGCGACGTACCGGCCGTGACGCGGTTGTGGACCGACCCCCTGGTCCGCCGCCATCTCGGAGGCCCGGTCACCGAGCAGGTCGTACGGATCCGGCAGCGGCGGGTCGTCGGCGCGCCCGGCGTCCACGCGGTGGTGCGGACGTCTGACCGGACACTGCTGGGCCTCGTCACGCTGGAGCCGGACGCCCGGGACGGGGAGACCGAGGTCTCCTACCAGTTCCTGCCCGAGCACTGGGGACACGGGTACGCCCGCGAGGCCGTCGCCGCCGCCGTCGGCAGGGCTCTGGAGAGCGCGCCGAGCGTGGTCGCGGTGACCCAGGAGGCGAACGACCGGTCCCGGCGGCTCCTGGAGGGGATCGGCATGACCCACGCCGAGTCCTTCGTCGAGTACGACGCCCACCAGGTCCTCTACCGCAAGCGTCGCGAGCCCCTCTGACCTCGGCGAGGGACCCGGACCCGAACCCGCCGGGGACCCGGAGCGCGAGCGGGCCCCCGCACGGACCGGCCGCCCGCCGACGACGTCAGAAGCGCGCGTGGGTGGTGATGTCGGACTCGAACTGCGTGATCATCTCCGGCGTCACCGTCGGCCGGCACTGGGCGATCGCCGCCAGGTAGTCCGCCGTGCTCGCGCCCGGAACCCGTTCCTCGGAACCGCCCCGCGCCCCGACCGCCACCAGGTCGCGCTCGAAGGAGTTCTGGGCGGCGATCCGGGCCGCGTGCTCGATGTCGGCCGGAGTGAACAGCTCGCTCGCCGCGACGAGTCCGTCGACGTCCACATCGGTCCTGCCCTCGGTGTAGCGCGTCCAGATCGCGGTGCGTGCCGCCTTGTCCGGCGTGCCGATCGGGATGAGGTAGTCGAAGCGTCCGGGGCGCAGGAAGGCGGGATCGAGGGAGCGGATCGAATTCGTCGCGCACACCAGGAGCCGTTCGTCGCGCTCCCGGAAGCCCGGGATGAGCTTGAGCAGTTCGTTGGTGACCCCGTGCATGCCCCCGGGCTGCGCCGGTTCGGAGCGGACCGGGGCGATCTCCTCCACCTCGTCGATGAAGACCAGGACCCGCTCCAGCTCCGCGATGCGCGCGAAGGCGGAGCGCAGTGCCGCCGCGAGGTTGCCCTCGTCGGCGAGCCGGGAGGGCAGGATCTCCACGAAGGGCCACCCGAGCCGTGAGGCGATGCCCCGCGCGAAGGTCGTCTTGCCCGTTCCCGGGGGGCCGAAGAGGCCCACCGCACGCGGCGGACGCACTCCGTGGCGCGCCGCGCGTTCCGGCTCGGCGAGGGGAAGCACGACACGTCGTTCGATCAGGTCCTTCTCCCGCTCCATGCCGGCCACCTTGCCCCACAGGTCGCCCGGGAGCAGCCGCCCGCCGAGGTCTTCGAGGAGGTTGGCGGCGGGGCCGTGCAGCGGCTCGACCTTCTCGAAGTAGGCGACGGCGGGCTGACGGGTGTAGCCGGCGTTGAGGAGCCCCTCGCCGAGCAGGTCCTCCTCCGGCAGGACGTAGGCGATCCGCCCCACCCGCGCCGCGACGAGCCGCCGCTCCAGCTCGACCAGCAGGGCGCTGGCCAGTCCGCGTCCCCGCCACGCCGAGGAGATGGCGATCCGCATCACCCAGGCCCGTTCGCCCGCCACGCAGGCCAGGGCGGCCCCGATGGGAACGCCCTGGTGGACGGCGACGACGGCCGGCTGGCGGGAGGTCAGGGCGCCGATGCACTCGGCCAGGGAGAAGACGGACTCCTGACCGAGACCGGCCGTGGTGTCGATCAGGTGGACGACCGCGGCGAGATCGCTCTCGCGGTAGTCGTGGATGAGCCAGTTCACCGGTACCGCCCCTCGTTCGTACTGATGCGGCGAGGCTAGGTGCGGCCGGTGACGCCGGTCGTGTGCCGGTGTGCACAAGGCGGAGGAGGCGAATGCTACGAACCGTCACTGGTCCGTGCCGGTCGCCCGGGGCATGCGCGCGACGGGCGGGGCCCGCCGCACCGGGAGGCGCAGGTGCGTACGGGGCATGCGCGCAAGGGACGGGCGTCCAGGGGACACGCGCCGACGGGACATGCGCGAAGCCCCCGGAAGAAGTTCTTCCGGGGGCTTCGGGGCACTGCCTGCTGCGCTGCGGTCAGTACGCGGGCGCGAGCTTCGGGTTCGGGCCGTGGGCGTTCTCGGTCTGGTTGCCCTCGCTCGCGTAGAACACGATGAGGATGATCGCGCCGACGAGCGGGATCAGACCGATGAGGATCCACCAGCCGGAGCGGCCCGTGTCGTGGAGCCGGCGGACGGAGACCGCGAGCGTCGGGATCAGCACGGCCAGCGAGTAGATCAGGCTGAGCAGCTGGATACCCAGCGCGCTGTCGATGATGGTGAGCACGATGCTGATGAGCACGCTGAAGAGCGTGAACATCCAGAATTCCTTGCGGCGCGCACGGCCGCTGAATACCGCGTACTTCTTGAGAACGTCGAGGTACCAGTTCACTTTGTCCCCCCAAGGACTGGGATGCGAGCGGGAGCCTGTCCCTGTGGAGCAAGCTTACGCAGAACTTATGTGGCTGAAACGGCGTGGGTCAATTCGTTACCTACAGAGGGGCGTTGGGCGGCGATGTGTCTGGATTTGCGCAGCCTGTGGGCCGATGCGCGAGAACGGCGTCGCATCCAGAGGATGCGACGCCGCTCGGAAGGGGATCAGGAGTTCCTCAGGTCCTTCGCTTGCTCATCAGCAGTCCGCCTGCCGTGAGCGCGAAGAGGCAGACGCACGCGCCCGTGATGACGTTGCTCACGATCGCGCCGGTGTCGGCGTCCCTGGCGACCACCCATGGGGAGATGATCATCCAGACTCCGAACAGCAGGACGGCGAGATTGAGGTCTCCCGTCCGCTCCGGGGCGATCGACATGCACAGGCCGACGACCGCGAGGGCGATGCCGACGATCAGGTTGGTGAGGGCGAGGTCCGGAGCGGCGGCCGCGAAGTGCACCGTGAAGGGAGAGATCGCGAACCAGACTCCGGCGAGGATCACCAGTTCCTCGACTGCCGTAACGCCACGGGTCTGGAGCATCCGTGAGTAACGGTCCCGCATTTCCGGTGCGTCGGGGTGGCCCCTGATATCACCGGGGCGATGAGAGACGTCAGACATACGACTCGCCTCCTTCTGGCGTCATGCACGTCCGACCATGCTTGCGACATCGTGCCGCGCTTACATTGTGCTCTTATCTGGGCCTTATGTGTAGATCTGTCCGGTCGGAGATTCGTACATAAATCAGCCGCCGAAAGTACTGCGAGAACCGCGACGTGAATGACCGTTCGGTGAATGGGTGCCGAATGGTTGCGCACGCCTTCGTATCCTCATGCGCGTGCACCCCGTGCTACCTGGCGTAAGGGCGCGTCATGATCTCCAGGTTGTGGCCGTCGGGGTCGGCGAAGTAGGCGCCCCGGCCGCCGAAGAGGTGGTTGACCCGGCCGGGATCCCGGTGGTGCGGGTCCGAGAAGTACGTCACCCCCACCACCTCCAGGCGGGCGATCATGGTGTCGAACTCCTCGTCCGGCACCAGGAACGCGTAGTGCTGGGGGACGAACGTCAGGTCCGGGTCCTCGTAGAAGTCGAGGGTGACCCGGTTTCCGGTGTCGACCGGCACGAAGGGCCCGAAGGGGGCGCCGACCTCCAGACCGAGGATCGTGGCGAGGAAGCGTGCGGAGAGGTGCTTGTCGCGGGCGTGGACGGCTGTGTGGTTGAGCTCGACAGACATGGGGGTTCCTTTCGGAGGGTGGGCGAGGGTGTGCCGGCTTCGTCTCGTCGCGCCGGCCGCGCCCGTCGCGGGCGACGTCGCGGACAACGCGGTGGCATGAGGTCGCGGTGGTCGCGACGTCCTCATGCGCGGGGAGACGGCCGAGGCGGGCCTCGCGCCCGTCCGGCGGAGCTCACGCCATGGCCGGGTGCCCTACTCGCTCGCGGCCCATGGCCGACCCGGCAGTCATGAGGATCACGCTAACCGCTGATCACCCGGAGCGGCAACGCGGTATCGGCGAGGGCCATCGGGCGTAGGCTGGAAGTGGACTCGGGGGTCTCAGTCCCACCGCCCAGGAGGCGGATGACCATGACCGGAATCGTGCGCCGGAGCTTCGACTCCGCAGACGAGACCCGCCCCTTCGAAGACGGAATGGGCCGGCTGGAACTGCTGAACACGGAACACGGCCCGGTGGGCCGCGCGGTGTTCGAGCCCGGTTGGCAGTGGACGAAGCACGTCAAGCCGATCGCCGGCACCGACAGTTGCCAGGCGTCCCACGTCGGCTATGTGCTCGGCGGCCGGATGAAGATCGTCATGGACGACGGCGAGACCCAGGAAGTGGGCCCGGGAGACTTCTTCACGGCCACTCCGGGCCACGACGCATGGGTCCTCGGCGACGAGGCGTGCGAGGTCGTGGACTGGGCCGGATTCGGCGACTACGCGGTGCGCAAGGACGGTTGACGCGCCCCGCCTCGCGCGGCCGTGCCCCGCTGCGCTCGACGTCCCCAGCCATGGACCTGTTCGTCGTGACCGAGTGCGCGAGCCCACCGCGAGGGCCGGGGGGAGTTCAGGGGCGCGGCCCCCGCATCGTCGCACGGGTGCGACGGTCCCGGACGCGTCGTGCCCCCATGCCGGCACCGCGAGCCTGACCCTCGCGGACGGGTACCGTCCGCTGAACTCCCCTTGCCGGAGGTCCCTTTCAAGCGTTCGTGGACCTCGTGGAGGAAGGGGCGAGGCAGGGAGCGGGGGAGGGAGCCCTCGTCAGCGGCCTGACGGGTCGTCGCCATGTGCGGTCACCGGCCCGCCGCCGTGAGCGGGCACCAGCCCGTCGAACCCCCGGCCGCCCCGGTGAACGGCCGTGTACCGCCCGGCCGTCGGCAGGGCGCGCCGCCAGGGGGCGACCGGAGGAGACCAGCCGGCCGCCGGCCCGCGCGATATATCCGCTGATCACGGGGGCGTTGCCCTGTTATCGTCGCCCGCATGCCCGAACTGATCGCCCCCACGGCACGCCTCCATACCTCCTGGCTCACGGCGCACGCGGAGTGGAGTCCCGAAGCCCGGCAGGACGGCGGCGGCATGCGTCTGGCGGGGGAGGACGTCCTCGCGAACCCCGACGTCTTCTCTGCCTGGGTGCGGCGGCTGCGTGAACAGGCGGACCCGGATCGGCCCCTCGCCGAGGGCTGGGTGCACGCCACCCACTGGTGGATCGTCGAGGACGACACCTATCTGGGGGCCATCGACCTGCGCCACACCCTCAACGACTTCCTGCTCCGCGCGGGGGGTCACGTCGGCTACAGCATCCGTCCCTCCGCCCGGCGCCGGGGCCTGGCGACCTGGGCGCTGGGCGCGGTGCTCCCCGAGGCCCGTGCTCTGGGCATCGAGCGACTCCTGCTGACCTGCGACGACGACAACATCGCGTCCGCGCGCACCATCGAGCGCAACGGCGGCGTCCTGGAGGACGTGCGGCAGACGGAGATCGGCCTCAAGCGGCGCTACTGGATCACGCTGTGAGCGGCACGGACGGCAGCCGTGCGGACCGCAGCGGCACGCGGCAGCGGTGCCGCGGCCGGGAGGATCGGCGGTAGCGGTACGGAACAGGGCCGGACCTCCCATGAACGCGTGAACGGCCGCGGGGTGCAGCCGGGGCGGGAGAGGTACGGGCGCCGATGCCTCCGGTCTGACGGGGCGCTCCGACGGCCGGAAGCCGGCGAGGTCCGCGAGGTCCCCGGGGAGCTCGATGTCCGCGAGGCCCGCGAGCCGAACGACGGGCGACGAGCGACAGGCGACGAACGGCGAACGGCGAACGGCGAAACGACGGGCGACGAACGAGAGGCGACGAACGGAACGCCGAAACGACGGGCGCCGGAAGACGAACGACCGGCCGTGCACCCGCCCCGCCGTGCGGCTGTCAGATGTAGGCGTCGGTCATGCAGTCCGCGGCGTAGTCGCCCCGCTCGTACTGACACCGCAGAGCGGCCGCCGCCCGCGGCCGATCGACGTCGTCCTGCCCGAAGTGCTCCCGTGCCACGCGCACCACGTCCTCAACCGTCACGATGGCCGGCTCGCCGGGGCCGGCCGCGCCGCGAGCCGTGGCGATCGCCAGATCGGCTGCACGCAGCAGCGCCCGCGCGGCCCTCCGCTCGGCCACCGCTCGGGCCCGCTCCGCGGACAGCGGCTGCACCGCGCGCCCCCTCCGCAGCACGCCCACCGCGATCAGGGCCGTACCACCCGCCACGATCAGAACACCGACCGCCGTGTCAGCGCTCATCCCCACGCACCCGCCCCCGCTCTCCTCGTGCCTCGCGCACCCGGTTTACCCGAGCGGAGGAGGCGGCACACGACAGGTGTCTTGACATGGTCAAGTTACACGTGTCACCTTGCGATCGTCCCTCAGCGCGCTGTCCGGCCAGGAAGGCTCCCCATGTCCGCTCCGACCTCCCCGCGTCCCCCGGCCGCCACGCCCGCCTCCGCCTCGCGGAGCGCGGACGCCGTGGTCGTCGCCACCGGCAGCGGGCCCGTGCGCGGTGAGCGCCGCGCGGACGACAGCATCCGCTTCCTGGGTGTCCCGTACGCGCGGCCCCCCGTCGGGGACCTGCGGTTCGCCGCGCCCGTGCCGCCCGAGCCGTGGACCGAGCCCTTCGACGCCACCGCCTACGGCCCGACGGCGCAGCGCCGTCCCTTCGCGGACGTCACCACCATCCCCGAGCCGTCGGTCCCAGGAGCCGGCGTGCTCAATCTGAACGTCTTCACCCCCTCCACGGAGCCCGCCACTCCGCTGCCGGTCCTCGTCTGGATCCACGGCGGCGGTTACGTCGCCGGCTCGGCGGCCAGCCCCTGGTACGACGGGGCGGCCTTCAACCGCGACGGTGTCGTGCTGGTCTCCGTGGGCTACCGCCTCGGCATCGAGGGCTTCCTCCATCTCGACGGCGCACCGGACAACCGCGGGGTACGCGACTGGATCGCCGCCCTGGAGTGGGTGAGGGACAACATCGCCCGCTTCGGGGGCGACCCGTCCCAGGTGACCATCGCCGGCCAGTCGGCGGGCGGTGGCGCGGTGCAGACCCTGCTGGCGGTGCCCGCGGCCCGGACGCTCTTCCGCGCGGCGATCTCCGTCTCGGGAGCGGTGATGCGGCCCGACGGCCCCGAGGTCGCGCGGGCCGTGTCCCGGCTCTTCACCTCACGGACCGGAGTCCCCGCCACGGCGGCCGCGTTGCGCGATCTGAGCGACGACGAACTCCTCGATCTGCAGGGCCGCCTGGGGGAGTCCGGTCCCGACCGTGCGGGCCTGCCCCCGCTGCTGTCGCTGGCGCCGTTCGCGGACGGCGAGCTGATCCCCGCGCCGGTCCTCGGGGCGCTCACCTCCGGCGGCGCGGGCACTGATGTTCCGCTGATGCTCGGCTTCACCGCGCACGAGTTCAACGCCTTCCCCGCGCCGGGGCCCGAGGGCCCGCCCGTACCGGTGATGCTCGGCGCCCTCGGGCTCGACGCGGCCGGGGTGGAGCGCTTCGTCGCGGCGTACGCGGACGGTGCGGGGGACGAGGGCCAGGACCGGCTCTTCGGGCAGGCGCTGACCGACACCACCTTCCGCGCCCCGTCCCTGGCCGTGGCCGATGCCCGCGCGGAGCGCGAACGGCCGACGTGGCTCTATGAGTTCAGGTGGGCTTCCCCCGTCAACGGCATGGCCTTCCACTGTCTCGACCTGCCGTTCGCGTTCGACCTGCTCGATGCCGAGGGCGTCACGGCGGCCGCGGGAGAGGCGCCGCCGCGCGCGCTGGCCGACGCGATGCACCGGGCCTGGGTCGCGTTCGTACGGGACCGGGACCCGGGCGAACAGTGGCCGCGCTATGCCGTGCCGGACCGGGCCACCATGGTCTGGGACGCGGAAGCACGGGTGGAGAGCGACCCTCTGCGTCAGGTCCGTGAGATCTGGCAGCGCTGACCCGGCGGCCACCTCCGGTATCTGCCGGCCCGCCTCGTCCGGAGGCCGGATGCCGGACGCCGGGCACGTCCGGCCCGCTGACGTCGGCGGGCCGGGGGCGACGGCAGACACCGCGTCGCCCCCGGCCCGGTCCGAGGGGTGTGGAGGACGGTCCGGTCACCAGTTGCCGGCGCAGGGGTCCTCGCGCACGATTCCGGCTCAGGACGCCGTCGCCCCGAGGGCCTCGATGATGGCCTCGGAGAAGGGCTCCAGATCGCCGGGATTCCGCGATGTGATCAGCCGGAATCCTTCGGACGTATCGACGGCCACCTGCCGGTCCACCCAGTTGCCGCCCGCGTTCGTCACGTCGGTGCGCAGCGAGGGGTACGACGTGAGTTCGCGGCCCTTGACCAGGCCGCTCTCGACGAGCAGCCAGGGCCCGTGACAGATCGCCGCGACCGGCTTGCCCGCCTCGGCGAACGACGCCACCAGCCGGCACGCCGTCTCGTCCATCCGCAGATTGTCGGCGTTGACGGTGCCGCCGGGAATGACGACCGCGTCGAAACGGTCGGCCGACATCTCGCCGTACGTCGTGTCCGGAAGCACCCTCTCGCCCGGCTTGCGGTCGGACACCAGGGTCTCCACCGGCTCCGCCTTCTGGGCCGCCACGGTCACCCGTGCGCCCGCGTCGCGGAGCGCCGCCACCGGCTTCTTCAGTTCGTCCTGCTCCGTCCCGTAGTTCGTCGTCATGACGAGCACGCGCTTTCCGTCCAGGGTCACGGCCGTCTCCTCCTTGTTTCATGGCCTTGGCGTCACCCTTTGCGTGTCACCCCCTGACGCGATCCCAAACCGGGACACTTCGGAAGCGAGGGTCCGGCCCCCGGCCGTCCCCGACGTCAGCCGGCCGTCAATCCGATCGTGCCGTCCGGCAGGACCGCCTCCACCGTCGCGCCGTGTTCCACGGTCCTGCTCACCGTGCAGTGCTTCTCGTGCGTCAGCCGCACGCCGCGGGCGAAGACCTCGGCGGCCTTCGGATTGCTGTCCGGAAGCTCGAACTCGTAACTGACCCTGATCCGGCCCACCCGCCCGTCGTCCTCCGGGCCCGAGACCGACTCCACCATGATCCGCAGGTCGTCGTGGTCCACCGCGCGCGCCGTGCGGTCGATGACGAGACCGCCGCACCCGCCCATCGCCGCGAGGAGCAGCTCGACGGGGGTGAAGGACGGCTGCGTGGTGTCGTCGTCCGCGGCACCGATCCGCACCTCGGCACCCCGGTCGTTGCGGGCGGTCCAGTCGCGGTAGCCGTTGCGGACGGTCTCGATGCGGTAGTCGGCCATGACGGCGGTGCTCCTCGGCTCGGGGTTCGATACGGTCGACGGCCCACGCAACCCCACGCGTCGTGGGCGGCCAAGGGGACGCGCCGGTCCGGCGCCCGGCCTGGCGGCGAGGCCGCGCGGAGGATCCGGACGGCCTGGCGCGTCCCCGCGTGAGTAGGTGCGCACGCGTGAACTGAGTACGGCGCCCGATACCCGGCCCCGGTCCGCGCTGGTGGAATCGGGGCATGACCTCGGAGACCCGGCGCAACCGCCGCATGCAGCACGTCGCGACGACCGGCTCGGCGCTGGCCGTGGCGATCGTTCCCCTGGTCGTCGGCGTCCTGGTCGCCAAGTCGGTCGGCGCCGACCCGATGGCCCCGGTGAACGCGCTGATCACCAGTGGAGGGCAGCGGGCCAGGCTCTCCCGCTCCCAGCTGCGCACCTGCTCGGACCGGGTGCTCCGCAGAGCCGGCGCCCGGACGCGGCGCCCCGCCGGTCAGCCGCGGAAGGACGCGGGGCGCTCCGGCGAGGCCTCCGCGAGGGCCTTCGTCACGGCCTCGACTCCGCCCCGCAGGCCGTAGACCGGGGTGTCGGGCTGCTGGCGCCAGGAGTCGTCGATGCCGCCGGCGTCGACCGTGTCGAAGCCGAGTTCGTCGATGAGGGCCCGTATCTTCCGCTTGGCCGCCTCGTCGTCACCCGCCACGGGGAGCGCGATCCGCTCCGGGTCTCCGGCGGGGCGCGGCTTGTCGAGGATGTCGGCGGCATAGGTGCCGTTGAAGGCCTTCACGACGGCGTGGCCCACGTGCCGCTCGGTCCAGCGGCTCTCGGTCAGACCCTCGTCCTCGATGGCGGCGATGCGGCCGTCCCGCTCACGGGGGTAGTAGTTGCCGGTGTCGAGGACGGCGAATCCGTCCGCGGCGCCGTCGAAGAGACCGGCGGGAAGGTCGGGTACCGCCTTGAGCGGGACGGTGACCACGACGACCTCGGCGCCGCGCGCCGCCTCGGAGACGGGCACGGGCGTCGCCCCGGTCTCCTCCGCGAGGGCGCTGAGGGTCTGCGGACCGCGGGAGTTGGCGACGGACACGTCGTGGCCGAGTGCGGTGAGCCGCCGGGTGAGGTTGCCGCCGATGTTGCCCGCGCCGATGATGCCGATCTTCATGGAGCTTCCTTCCGAACCGGGTGCGGCCGAGTGCCACGCCAGGCCAGAACTGCCGGGCCTGTGCACCTATTCCCCGCCGTCCGCCGGAGATTGAGCGGGGGGATGGGGAGGATCACCCGACGCGGGAGGCGTGGCACGCCCCCGTCGGCGCGGCGTGCGGCTACTGTCGGCCGCGCGCCGGATCACGACCGCGGTCGGCGGTGCGCGCCGGACCGGAGCGAGGAGAGGGAGACCGAGCCGTGGCGAGAAAGATCATCCTGTACATGTCGGTCTCGCTCGACGGCTACATGGAGGGGCCGGACCGTTCGATCGACTGGCACACGGTCGACGCGGAGCTGCACCGCCACTTCAACGAGGAGCTGGCCGCGGCGGGCGGCTTCATCGACGGCCGGGTGACCTACGAGCTGATGCAGGACTTCTGGCCCACCGCCGACAAGGATCCCGCGAGCACCCCGGAGATGGTCGAGTTCGCCGAGATCTGGCGCACGAAACCCAAGATCGTCTACTCCACGACCCTGGAGCACGCCGACGGCGACACCACGATCGTGCGGAGCGTCGACCCTGACGAGGTCCGTGCGCTCAAGGAGGAGCCGGGCGGTGATCTGGCGCTCGGCGGGGCGGACCTGGCGGCCGCGTTCGCGGAGCACGACCTGATCGACGGGTACCACCTCTGCGTCCATCCCGTCCTTCTGGGACGCGGCAAGCCCCTCTTCCCCGGTACGGACACCCCCACCTCCCTCCGCCTCGTGGGGACCCGGACCTTCGGCACAGGCGTGGTGCTCCTGCGCTACGAACGGGACCGCTAGGACGTGTCCGGAAGGTCTTTCCCGGGCCGCGCCCTTCGGGCGGTCGCCGGTGCTTTCCGGACACTCGCCGGCAGGCGTCGCGCGGACGCGTTCCGCACGGACTCTTGTGGCGGGAGCGACAACTGCCTACTTTCGAGTAACTCGACTTACTCGGAGTAACTCGCTCTCGCCGCAAGGGCGTCGGTGCCCCGCGACGGCCTCCTGGAAGGAACACGGATGTCTGCTCCCCGCCCGGGCCGCGGCGCACGCCGCCTCCTGCTCGGCTCCCTCGCCGCCGCCCTCGCGCTGGCCGTCGGCAGCGGCTCGACCGTGGCCGCGGCCCCGGGCGGCTCCGGCGCCACGGCGGCCGCCGGCCTGCGGGAGGTCATGTTCGTCGGCAACAACTGGGACGGCACGGCCGACGTCATCGAAGCCGGCGGCGACTTCCGGCGGATCGCCCGGATCGACGTGGTCCCCGACCGCGAGCGGCGGATGTGGGAGATCGGCCTCAACCCCGTGAAGCTGGCGTTCTTCCTGGGCGTGCGGCAGGGACCCGGCGAGGGACACGACCAGCTGGTCGACGACATGTACGCCACGCCCGACGGCACGGCCATGGTCGTCTCCCGCCCCAGCTTCGCCGACGTCGTCTCCATCGACCTGCGTACCGGAGCGATCAACTGGCGCTTCCCCGTCTCGGGCTTCCGCTCCGACCACATGGCGGTCTCACCCGACGGCACCCGCGTCGCCGTCTCCGCCTCCACGTCCAACACCGTGCACGTCCTGGACATCGTCACCGGCAAGCAGGTCGGCTCGTTCGCCACCGGCGACAAGCCCCACGAGAACGTCTTCAGCGCCGACGGCCGGTACCTCTGGAACATGGCCATCGGCGAGGTCACCACCGCACTGGACGAGCCGTGGCTCGACTGGACCAAGGGCGACCGCCGCATCACCGTCGTCGACACCCGCACCTTCGAGACCGTACGCGTGGTCGACATGCGCGCACGCCTCGACGCCTTCGGCCGGAAGGACCTGTCCGACGCCGTACGGCCCGTGGCCCTCACCCCCGACGAGTCCACGCTGTACTTCCAGGTCTCCTTCTTCAACGGCTTCGTCGAGTACGACGTCGTCGCCGACCGGATCACCAGGGTCAAGGAACTCCCCAAGAACCCCGCGACCGACCCCGATCGCACGGCCTGGGTCAACGACTCCCGCCACCACGGCATGTCGATGAGCCCCGACGGCAGCCGTCTGTGCGTGGCCGGCACCATGGACGACTACGCCACCGTCGTGGACCGCGCGACCCTCCAGGAGGGGCCGCTGGTCGAGGCGTCCAAGCCCTACTGGGCGACCGTCAGCGGCGACGGCCGCTCCTGCGTCATCTCCGAGAGCGGCGCGGACCGGGTCACGGCCATCGACTTCGCCACCGGCCGCAAGGTCGCCAGCGTCCCCGTCGGCGACCACCCGCAGCGCGTCCGGCTCGCCCGTGTGCCCGCCGGCTGGACCGGCCCGACCACGCGCTGACACCTCCCGCCGCGCCCGTCCCGCCCGCGCGGCACGGTGACGCCGGACGGTGGGCGCGGGCGGGGCGCGGAAGCGCGCACGTCGGCCGGCAGGCGCTCCCGAAGGCCGTGCGCCCGGCGCGCGGAGGCACACGGCCGCGCCCGGGCGTACCGGAGGAGTACCCCCGGGGCCGACGGGAAGTGTCCCCGCCGTGAACCAGGACGAGCCGACACGGCCCCCTCACGAGCCCCTGCTGCGCACGACGTCGTTCACACCGGAGGACGAGGCGAGACACCGTCAGGACTTCCTGGCGGGAACGGTGTTCGTCGCCGCCGCCGGCACCATGGCGGCGGGCGTCGGGGCGGTCCTCGAACCCCTGGACCCGCTCTTCGTCGTCTACGTCCACGAGGACGAGCGGACCTTCGGCGCCGCACCGCAACTGCGGGAGGCGTTCGCGCTCCTCGACCGGGCCGGCGCCGCCGACACGTACGGCCGGATGGAGATCGCCACCGGCTGGTCCGGCATGGGCGGCCGCGACCCGCTGCTCAAACTGCACCTGCGGTTCCCCGGCCCGCGCCCCTCGGCCGGTGCGGCCGAACTGGTCCTGCCCGGCAGGCGGTACGCCGCGGTGTGGCAGCACGTCGTCGACGGCGGGCTCATCGGCATCAGCTCGCAGGAGCGGATGGCGCGAGCCGTCCGCGGGCCCGAGGCCTCCTTCGCCGACGGCATCGACGCCTGCGTCCTGCTCGCCACCGGCAGCTCGCCCGTGCTCGACCGGTTCATCGACGCCTACGGCTGGCCCCGCCGCGCACGCTCGACCCCGTGCTGAGCGGCGGCCACGGCCCCCCACGCAAGGGGCCACGGCCCCCGCGCGAGGGGCCGTGGCCATCCGGCGGGCGGCGCCCCGGTCAGGCGGCCGGCGGCACCCGCGACGGGCGGCCGGAGCCGCGGGTCAGGGAGTAGCCGCCGATCCCGGCGAGCGCGCCGAGCAGTCCGCCCACCGCCGTCCACACCCAGCGGTCGGACCACCAGCCGGAGGACCAGCCGTCCTCGGGGGCCCGCGTCTCGACCGGCGACGGCCTGGACGCGTCGGCGTCCGCTTCGGCCACGTCCTCGGTGGTGGCGCCCGGCACCAGCGGGGCGGCCAGCGAACCGCCGCCCGCGACAGCGCCGCCCCGCTCGACCGAGACCGCCCGCACCTTCGTCGTGAACGGCTGGCCGAGGTCGTCCTCCGGAAGACCGGTCACCGTCAGCCGCACGTAGTAACTGCCCGGCAGCGGGTCCTCGTCCCATGTCTCGGCCCAGGAGCGGACCGTGCGCAGCGTGCAGGACAGCTCCACGGTCGCGGCCTCCCGCACGGCGACCCGGGACTGCATGCCGTACATGCACGGCTGACGGCGGCGCAGGCCGTCGTAGACGTCGATGCGCCAGGTCGAGGCACCGTGCCGGGCGGCCGGCTCGGGCAGGGTCACCGAGGCCGTCACCGTCGGCCGCTGCCCGCTGTCGGCGGGGAACACCCAGTAGAGGTAGTCGCCCGTGGAGGCCTCGGCCGTGGCCTGCTGCCCCTGCCGGAACGGGGCGGCCGTGCGGAAGGTGGTGCCCGCCTCCGTCGGACCCGCCTCGGGGGCGCCCCCGTCGGTCGGCGTGGCCGTCGCGTCCGCCCCGTCGCCCGGGGACGGGGAGTCGGCCAGGGCGAGTCCGGGGGTGCCGAGGAGAGCGGCGCCGGTCAGCAGGACGGTGGTCAGCGTGCGTACGGTACGCATCAGTTGGTCCTCCAGACGGCGACGCGCCAGCGGGACAGCCAGCCCCACAGCAGACCGCCCACGAAACCGGCCGGTACCAGCACTCCGAGCAGCCACCAGCCGCGCCCGAGGCCGAAGGCGGCCACGTCGGACGCCTCGTCGGGCGCGTCGACCACGTCGACGGCCAGTTCGATCGGCATTCCGGGCGTGGTCTTCACCGAGGGGGGCGCCGAGAAGGAGTTGCCGACCTGGAGACACACGGTCTCCGCGGCCGGCTTGACGTCCCCGTCGACATCCTCGAGCGGCGGCTTGGGGTAGCGCAGACCGGTCGAGATGACGTCCGTCCGTCCGTCGCCCGCCTCCGAGCCGCGGACGATCTCCCGGCCGCGCACGGTCACCGCGCGCAACAGGACGCCGTAGTCGTCGTTCACCGCGCGGTCGGCGGAGATGCTCACCGAGGCGCGCAGCTCCTGCCCGGGCAGGACGTCCACGCGGTACCAGCGGTGCTGTCCGAAGGTCTCGCGGTCGGTGTAGAGGCCGGGCGTGAGCGTCGGGGCGTCGGCGCACGTCCCGGTACCGTCGGTGGCGACGGGAGTGACGACCGGGTCGGCCGCTCGGTCGACCAACTGCCGCACGCGCTTGGAGAGTTCCTCGGTGTGCCGGACCGAGGTGTAGGTGCCGCCGGTCGCCTCCGCGATGCAGGTGAGCTGCTGGCGGATCTTGGCGTTCGGCACCAGACCGAGGGTGTCGATGGTCAGGTGGATGCCCTTGGCGGCGATGTCACGCGCCACCTCGCAGGGGTCGAGCGGGGCGCAGGTGTCCTCCCCGTCCGTGATGAGCACGATCCGGCGGGTGGCGTCACCGCCCTTGAGGTCCTCGGCCGCGCCCAGCAGGGCGGGCCCGATCGGGGTCCAGCCGGTGGGCGCGAGCGTGGCGACGGCCGTCTTCGCCTCGGTCCGGTCGAGCGGGCCGACGGGGTAGAGCTGCCGGGTGTCCTCGCACCCCTTCTTGCGGTCCTGGCCCGGGTAGTCGGCGCCCAGGGTGCGTATGCCGAGCTGTACCTCCTCCGGTACCGCGTCGAGCACCTCGTTGAAGGCCTGCTTGGCGGCCGCCATCCGGGACTGGCCGTCGATGTCGCGCGCCCGCATCGAGCCGCTGACGTCGAGCACCAGCTCGACCTTGGGGGATTCCTTGGCCGCCGGTTCGTCGGCGGCGGCGCCTGACGGGACGAGCCCGACGGCCAGGGCGGCGAGCAGAGCGCACGCCCCGGTCGCCAGCCGTTTTCTCGTGATCATCTGCCGGATCGTAGGGATGATCGTCCGACAAGCCAAACGGGAGTGTCAGCGGTGCTCGGGATTGGGGAAGTCGGCGCGGCAGCCCGCGTCCCAGGCGGTGCGCTGGTTGCCGTGCGCGGGGATGCCGCCGGCCGCCTTGACCATTGCCGCGAGGTGCATCAGGTTCCACGCCATGAACGAGGTGTTCCGGTTGGTGAAGTCGTTCTCGGGACCGCCCGAACCGGGGTCCAGATAGGACGGCCCGGGGCCCGCCTCGCCGATCCAGCCCGCGTCCGCCTGCGGCGGGATGACGTAGCCCAGGTGCTGGAGGCTGTAGAGGACGTTCATCGCGCAGTGCTTGATCCCGTCCTCGTTCCCCGTGATCAGGCAGCCGCCCACACGGCCGTAGAAGGCGTACTGGCCCTCCTCGTTGAGCAGACTGGAACACGCGTACAGCCGCTCGATGACGCGCTTCATCACCGAACTGTTGTCGCCGAGCCAGATGGGACCGCACAGCACCAGGATGTCCGCGTCCATCACCCGCCCGTACAGCTCCGGCCAGGCGTCGGACTCCCATCCGTGCTCTGTCATGTCCGGCCACACCCCGGTCGCGATGTCGAGGTCGGCCGGCCGCACCAGCGCCGTCGCCACGCCCTGCGCCTCCATCACGGCCCGGCTGCGCTCGATCAGCCCCTCCGTGTTGCTCACCTCGGGGGAGCGCTTCAGCGTGCAGTTGAGGTACAGGGCGCGCAGGTCGTCGTAACGGTACGCAGTCGCCGGCATCGGCCGTCTCCTCGCGGGTGGGGGTACCGGACGCCAGCCTCCACACCCGCGCCGCCACGGGCCAGCCGGGAGCGCTGAACGGGTGGGCCGCCTCACCACCGCACGCGCGCCGCGACCGGCAGGTGGTCGCTCCCGGTGTCCGGCAGCGTCCACGTCCCGACCACCGTCGCGCCACGGGCCAGGACGTGGTCGATGCGCGCCAGGGGCAGGCTCGCGGGCCAGCTGAACGCCCACGCGTCCCGGCTGCCCCGCACGAGGCCGGTCACCGGGCGCAGCCCCCGGTCGTCCACGGTCCCGTTGAGGTCGCCGAGGACCAGGACGGCGGCCGCCCGGTCGGCGGCGAGCGCCCGGCCGAGGCGCGTGGCGCTCTCGTCGCGCCATCCCGTGGCGTACCCCTCGGTGGGGCGGATCCTGACCGACGGCAGGTGCGCCACGTAGGTCGCCACGTCTCCCCGGGGGCCGCGCACGACGGCGCGCAGCCCGCGGTCCCAGCCGGGGCCCACCGCCCGTGGCCTGATGTCGACTCGGGTGACGTCCCTCAGCGGGTACTTCGACCAGAGGCCCACCGTGCCGACGCTCGCGTGATGGGGATGGGTGCCGGCGAACGCCGCCCGGAAGGCGGGCAGACGGGACGGGGTGAGTTCCTCGAGGGCGACGAGATCGGGATCGGTGCCGAGGACGGTCCGCGCCACGCGCCCGGGGTCGGGATTCTCGTCGCTCACGTTGTGCTGCACGACCGTCATGTCGTACGTGTCGGGGTCCGCGGGCAGCAGGGTCCCCCGGAACACCCCCGCCCAGACGACCGCGAGCGCCAGGCAGGCCGCCGCCGCGATCCGCGAGCGCCGCACGGCGGCCAGGAGGAGCCCGGCCGGCACGGCGAGGCCCAGCCACGGCAGGAAGGTCTCCAGGAGACTGACCGGTCCACCCGGCAGACGGGGCAGCGAGGAGTGGAACAGCAGCACACCACAGGCCGCCCCCGTCAGCGCCGCGGCCACCGCACCGCGCCGTCGCCGCGTCCGTGAGGCCGCCCGTGGGGCCGCCGGTGCGGCGGCCGTGCGCTCTCGCAAGATCGTTCCTCTCCCAGGCACCCCGCGTCCTCTCCGGCGTCCGCACGCGCCGCCGGCCGTCGGCCGTCCTCCCGGACCGCCGTCGGCCTGCTGCGCTCGTCCTCGGCCGGCCCCGGCGTGGGGCGTACGCGCCGAGGAGCCGGATACAGGGACGCGAGGGACGGGTGATCCAGTTGCGGGACCGGACCGACGGGCCCGCTCGGGGTGCGTGCCGGACGCCCCCCGGGGCGGGACGGTGGCGCCCTCCCCGGGTCGTGTCCGGAACGTCTCGCCTGGCCCGCGGCGCCCTTCGGGCGGCCGCCGTACCTCCCGGACACTCCCTAGAGCACCGCGATGCCGAGGGGCCGTTCGCCCGCGGCGAGGCGGCGGGTGTCACCGGTGGCCAGGTCGAGGACGGTGATCCCGTTCCAGTAGCCGTCGCGCGTGAAGCCGCCGGTGACATAGGCGGTCCGGCCGTCGTCCGACACCGTGACGTCCTCGTGGGCGCCGTCCAGGGGGTACACCCGCTCCTTGCCGCCGGGATCCCGCACGGTGAGCGACGGCCCGCCGTCCGACGACGGATCGATCGGGCCGGTCCCCACCACGAGGAGCGTGCCGTCGCGCGTGACCGTCGCCCCGTGCTGGTGGGTGTTCGCCGTCATGGGCTCGGTCTCCGTCCGGCCGGTGCGCGGATCCACCACCACCAGGCGCTCGCCCTCGAAGGGGAGCAGCAGCCTGCCGTCCGAGGGGCGGACGACGGCGTAGTGCGGCTTGAGCCAGGAGCCGAGTCCGCCTTCGGTGCCGTACGGCGCGACCTCGACGCGCCGCGGCACGAGCGAGTCCGTGGGGACGACGGTCACGTCGAAGGAGTCGTGGTCGGTGGCGTACACCTCGGCACCGTCGCGCGAGACGTCGACGTCGAAGGGGCGCCGCCCGACGGGCACGGTGTCGGTCACCTCACGGCTCCCCGTGTCGACGATCTCCAACGTCCCCTCGCCCCCGGGGACGTTGACGCCGACGTACACGCGCTTGCCGTCGGGGGAGAGCGCGATGCCCATGCCGCCGCCGCGGTACTCGCCGGTGGTGACGGGTCCGGTGTCCGTCGCGTACGGCACGAGACCGACGCGGGTACGGAGTCGGGTGTCCACCACGGCGACGCCCTCCGCCGTGGCGACCCAGGCGCGCCCGTCCTCGCCGACGGCCACGCCGTACGGCGCGGTTCCCACCGTGACCGAGCCGATCGGACCCCGGGCCGGGTCGACGAAGGTGACGGTGTCGGCGCCGAAGTCGGCCACGAGGAGGGTCCCGTCGGGTGTCCTGCCGGTCGACGCGGCACTGGGTGACGGCCCGGCGTCCGATGGCGGGCGGCTGCCCGCCGAAGCCGCCGCGGGGGAGCGGCCGTCGCTCCCGGCCGATCCGCCCGGCGCGCAACCGACGAGCAGGGCCAGGGCGGCGAGGGCGGGCGCGAGAGCACGTGACCTCATCGGACGCCCGCCCGCCGGGCGGTGGCGGCCAGCAGGCCGGCGATCGCTTCGAAGCCGCGCCTTCGGGCGTGCTGGAGCGGTGTGGTGCCGTCGTGGTCCGCGAGCAGCGGATCCGCGCCCGCCGTGACGAGCAGTTCGACCGTCTCCTGATGCGCGCGACCGCCGTCGCCGAGGATGACCGCCTCCAGCAGTGCCGTCCATCCCAGCCGGTTGACGTGGTCGACGTCGGTGTCCGTCTCGCGCAGGACGGCCCGCACGTAGGCGACGTGCCCGCGCTCGGCGGCCGGGATCAGGGACGTGCCGCCGAACCGGTTCGTCACGCTCAGGTCCGGCCCGGCGGGGAGCAGGGCGCGCAGCATGGGCACGCTGCCCGTCACGCCGGTGACCAGCCACGGCGTATCGCCCGCGTCGTCCCGGGCGTTCGGATCGGCGCCCGCCGCGACCAGGAGCTCCGCGACCTCCACATGATCGGCGAGGGCGGCCAGGAGGAGCGGCGTACGCCCCTCGTGGTCGCGGAACTCGACGTGCGCGCCCGCGGCGAGCGCGTCACGGACCCCGGAGGTGTCCCCGTGGCGCGCGGCCGCCGACAGCCGGTCGTTCTGATGCATGGACGTCCTCCTGGAGGCGGTGGCCGCTCCGACGGATGCCGGAGCGGGCGGGCGGCTGGTCGCGGTGGACCGTGAAGCGGTGGACAGGGAGGCGGCCCGGTGGGGGGTCCCGCGCTCTCCATCCTGCGGCCGGGCTCTCGGCCGCCGCGTCGGCTCGGCGGCTGGGGACGCCCGGCCGGCCGGTGGACCCCGGGGTCCACCGATCGGCTGACCCCGCAACCCTCGCCCCGTCCTCCCCGGCCAGGCGTCCACCCACGGTGGCCGGGGCTTATTCGGTGTCGGACCCGGCCTCCCGTACGTGACAATGAGTCACCACACGCCAGGAGGAATCCATGAGCCAGGGGACCCTGACTCTTCACGCACTGCTGCCCGCCCAGGAACTGGCCGCCGCGCTCGACGCCGGTCATGTCACGCGCAAGGCGCACCCCGAGCTGCCGCTGTCGATCTACACCTACACCCGGGCCTGCCAGTACGAGCGGATCTGGAACCGGGTCACCACCCGCTGCCGCGGCCTCGTGGCCGACGACGTCACCGGGGAGATCGTCGCCCTCCCGCTGCCGAAGTTCTTCAACATCGGTGAGCACGAGGCCGGCCGGCCCTACGCGCCCGCGCTGCCGGACGAGCCGTTCGAGGTGTACGACAAGGTCGACGGAAGCCTCGCGGTGGTCTTCCACTACGCGGGCCGGTGGCGCGCCGCCTCCAAGGGCTCCTTCACCAGCGCGCAGGCGACCTGGGCGCAGCGCCGGCTCGACGGCGCCGACACGGCGGCGCTGGTCCCCGGGGTGACCTACCTCGCGGAGATCCTCTACCCGCAGAATCGTATCGTCGTCGACTACGGCGACCGCCGGGACCTCGTCCTGCTCGCCGCCTTCGCGGCCGACGGCACGGAGATACCGCTCGCCGACGCCGCCACCCACTGGCAGGGCGTCGGGTCGGTCGTCACGGTCTGGCCGGCCATGGACCTCGCCGACCTGATCAAGCTGACGGAGTCCAACACCCTCCCCGGCGGCCGCGCCGCCACGGGTACGGACGCCGAAGGGTTCGTGCTGCGCTTCGCCTCCGGCGTACGGGCGAAGGCGAAGCTCTCCGAGTACGTACGGCTCCACAAGGTCCTGACCGGAGTCACCGCCCGGGACATCTGGCGCAGCCACGGCGTCCAGCGGTTCGCCGGGGTCTCCGCGAAGCGGCTCGCCCAGGGTCTCGGCTGCTCGGTCGCCGAACTCGGCGGTGTACGGGCGGCGGGCGGGCGGCCGCTGGACGCGCTGCTCGAACAGGTACCGGACGAGTTCGACACCTGGGTACGCGGAGTGATCGCGCGCCTGGAGGACGAGGCCGCGGCGCGCCGGCACGCCATCGACGAGGCGTTCCGCGGCATCGAGCACCTGGCCGCGGACCGGGGTGCGTTCGCCCGCGCCGTGCGCACGCTGCCGCACGACGTCCGGTCGGCGATGTTCCTGCGGCTCGACGGGCGCCCGACCGACATCCTCGTCTGGCGCGCCGTGCGCCCCGAGGCATCCGACCCCTTCGCGACCGACGAGGAGAACTGAACCGTGCCTGTCGTACACGTCATGACGGGGCTGCCCGCCTCGGGGAAGACCACGGCCGCGCGGGAGCTGCAGGCCGGGGCCGAGGGCCGGATGCGCCGTGTCAACCTCGACGACCTGCGCACCATGCTCGACCTGCCCGACGCCGCACGGGGCCGCTCGCACGCGCACGAGCAGACCGTCCTCGGCATCCAGGACGCGGCCGTGCGCGCCGCCGTCGACGGCGGGTTCGACGTCGTCGTCGACAACACGCACCTGACGCCGCACATCCCCAAGCGTCTGAAGGCGGCCGTCGCCGGCCGGGCCACCTTCGTGGTCCACGACTTCACCCACGTGCCCGTCGAGGAGTGCGTCCGCCGGGACGGCGAGCGGCCCCGGCCGGTCGGCGAGGAGATCATCCGGATCCTGGCCGACAAGCACGCCAAGGCGACCCGGGGCGGCTGGCGCCTCACCGACGCCTGGCTGAACGACCAGCCGCCCGTCGAGCCGTACGTGCCCGACCCGGCGCTGCCGTCGGCGGTGATGTGCGACATCGACGGCACGCTCGCCCTGCGCGGCGACCGGGGACCGTACGACTTCACCCGCTGCGACCTCGACCTGCTCAACGGATCCGTACGGGACGCGCTGCGGGCCTTCCAGGACGCGCACCGCGACACCATCGTGCTCCTGTCGGGACGCAACGAGGACCACCGGGCGATGACGGAGGCCTGGCTGCGACACCACGGCGTGCCGTACGACGAGCTGTGGATGCGGGCATCCGACGACGGCCGGCCCGACGACATCGTCAAGGCCGAACTCTTCGACGCGCACGTCCGGCACCGGTACGCCGTGCGGGTCTCCCTGGACGACCGGGACCGGGTGGTCGCGGTATGGCGTCGCATGGGGCTGCCGACCTGGCAGGTCAACTACGGCAACTTCTAGGGCGTGTTTCGAGAGTCCCGCCTGCCCCGCGACGCCTGGCACGCACGCTCGCCGCGTTGTCGGGATCGTTCACGTACGTCCGGTACGAGGGCGGCCCTCCGCCGTGCGATCGCACGCACCGGACGCCGCGGGGCCCGCCCTTCGGGCGGCCGGCGCCACTTCATAAACACGCCCTGGGTCGTGTCCGGCAGGTCCCGCCCGGGCCGCGGGCGGACGCCGATACCTCCCGGACACTCCCCGGGGGCGGCCGTCGGGGAGGCGGGGTGCCGGTGACGGCGGCCCGCCTCGCCGGACGTCGGCGTCTACCCTGGACGTATGGGCACTGACCTGGTCAGACTGTTCCTCAGCGGAGACGTGATGCTCGGCCGGGGGATCGACCAGATCCTCCCGCACCCCGTCGATCCGGCCCTCCACGAGCAGTACGTGCGCGACGCGCGCGTCTACGTCGACCTCGCGGAGGCCGCGAACGGGCCGGTGCCCCGCCCGGCCGGCTTCGCCTACCCCTGGGGCGACGCGCTCGGCGCCCTCGACACCGAGGCGCCCGACGTCCGCCTCGTCAACCTCGAGACGGCCGTCACCGCGGGCGGCGATCCCGCGCCCGGCAAGCCCGTCCACTACCGGCTGCACCCCGCCAACCTGCCGAGCCTCGTCGCCGTCCGCCCCGACGCGTGCGTCCTCGCCAACAACCACGTCCTCGACTACGGGCCCCGCGGCCTGGACGACACCCTGCGCGCCCTCGCCGGCGCCGGCCTGCGCACGGCCGGGGCGGGCCGGAACGCCGACGAGGCACGTCGTCCCGCCGTCGTCCCCCTCCCCGGAGGCGGCCGGGTCCTCGTCTTCGCCCTCGGCATGTCGTCCAGCGGCGTCCCCCGCGACTGGGCCGCCACGGCGGAGCGCGGCGGCGTCCACTTCGCCGCGGCGCCCGGCCGGGAGGCCGCGGCCCGCCTGACCTCCCGCCTGCGGGACGAGAAAGCTCCCGGCGACATCGTCGTGGTGTCCCTCCACTGGGGCTCGAACTGGGGCTACGCCCTCCCGGCAGCCGACCTCGACTTCGCGCACGCCCTGATCGACGGCGGCACGGACATCGTGCACGGGCACTCCTCGCACCACCCACGGCCGCTGGAGGTGTACCGGGGCAAGCTCGTCCTGCACGGCTGCGGCGACCTGATCAACGACTACGAAGGAATCACCGGATACCACGAATACCGCGACGACCTGCGGCTTCTCCCTCTCGTCGCGGTGGCCCTCGAGGACGGCGGACTCCAGGAGGTGCGCCTGATCCCGATGCGGGCCCGGCGCATGCGGCTCGAACACGCCTCCGACGACGACACGCGGTGGCTGCGCACCGTCCTCCACCGGACCAGCGCACCTCATGGCGTCCGGATCGTCCTCGCCCCGGACGGCGCCCTCACCGCCACCCCGTAGGGGGCCGCCGCCCGTCCGCTCTCCAGACCAGGGAGACGAGCACACCATGTACTTCACCGACCGCACCGACGCCGGAAGGCAGCTCGCCGCCCGCCTGGACCACCTCAAGGGCCGCGACGTCGTGATCCTCGCCCTCCCGCGCGGCGGAGTGCCGGTCGCCGCCCAGGTGGCCGACGCCCTCGGCGCCCCGCTGGACGTCTGCCTCGTACGCAAACTGGGGGCGCCGTTCCAGCCCGAACTGGCCATGGGAGCCATCGGCGAAGGAGGCGTGCGGGTCGTCAACGACCGGGTGCTGCACGGGACCGGCGCGTCCGAGCGCGACCTCGCCGCGGTGGAGGAACGCGAGCGTACGGTCCTGGAGGAGCGGATCCGGCGCTACCGCGGGGACCGCCGGCCGGTCCCCCTGGAGGGCCGTACCGTCCTGGTCGTGGACGACGGACTGGCGACCGGCGCCACCGCGCTGGCGGCCTGCCGCGTGGTCCGGGCCCGGGGCGCCGCCCGGATCGTGCTCGCCGTCCCGGTCGCCCCCCACGGATGGTCCGACCGGGTTCACGGCGAGGCGGACGAGACGGTCTGCGTGCACGAACCCGACGGCTTCTACGCCATCGGCCAGTTCTACGGCGACTTCGCCCAGACCGCCGACGAGGAGGTCCTCGCCTGCCTGGCCCGCCACCGGCCGCCGGGCGGGTCGCGGGCGGACACTCCCGCCCGGGCCGAGCGGGAGGACACCGACGTACACATCCCCCTGGGCGCGGCGGCCGTCTCGGGCCGGCTGGTCGTTCCCGAACGGACCACCGGGGTCGTCCTCTTCGCGCACGGCAGCGGCAGCGGCCGGCACAGCCCCCGCAACCGCGCCGTGGCGGACATGCTGCACCGCGCCGGTCTGGGAACGCTGCTCTTCGACCTGCTCACCGAGGAGGAGGCCGCCGATCGTGCCCACGTCTTCGACACGGAGCTGCTCGCGGAGCGCCTCGCCCAGGCCACGAGGTGGCTCGGGGACAGGCCGGGCACGGAAGCCCTCGGGATCGGCTACTTCGGCGCCAGCACCGGCGCGGCCGCCGCCCTGTGGGCCGCGGCGGATCCCGCGTCCCCGGTGTCCGCGGTCGTCTCCCGCGGCGGCCGCCCGGACCTGGCCGGCCCGCGCCTGGCCGGTGTCCGCGCCCCCACCCTCCTGATCGTGGGCGGCGCCGACCCCCTGGTCCTCGACCTGAACGAGCAGGCACGTGCCGCACTGCGCTGCGAGAACCGGCTCGACGTCGTCGCCGGCGCCGGTCATCTCTTCGAGGAACCGGGCACCCTGGAACGGGTCGGTGACCTCGCCGCCCGCTGGTTCGCCGACCACCTCTCCCGGTGACGAGGGCCGCCCTTCCCCGTCGCCGTCCGCACGGCGGGACGCCGTCGCCCCGCCGTGCCTCCCCTCGGCATACTGACCCCTCTTGATCACCGCAGATCACCGCGACACCAGGAGGAGTGCATGGCCGCAGCTTTCAAGACCGTCATCGAGGTGGGCCCGGACCATATCGACCAGGCCCGCGTCATCGACCGGCTGTTCCAGGAGGCGATCGCCCCGGCGACCGTCAACTTCGACTTCGACAACATCAGGGAGGCGGCCTCCGCGATACCGGACAGCGCCATCGTCAAGATGGTCCGGGGCTGGGGGCTCCAGGAGAACGCCCCGGTCCTGGTCATGGTGCTCTCCCTCAAGGAGGCCGTGCGCCAGGCGCTCCCGGAGGAGTTCGCCGACGCGTCCTTCTGGGACACCATCGAGCAGGAACTCGTCCACGCGTTCACCGGCCTCGCCGCGCAGGAGGGCGAGCCGGGGCTCTCGTACTACGAGGAGGCACAGGAGCGCACCCGTTACTACCGCGATCTGTTCTTCGCCCTGCAGGACGAGGAGACGGGCGCGTACATGTACGCGATCGCCTTCTGCATCGACGTGACCGTCGGCCTGGACAAGGAACGGGTCGGCGCGCTGGGGATCGCGGACGTCGCCCCGTACACGATCCGCCTCAACGCGATCGTGGTCCGCCAGCAACTGGGTCTGGCCGCCTGACCCGCACCCGATGGGCGCCCGTCGCCCCGGCCCGCCGTCCCGGGCCGGACAGGGACGCCGCCGCCCTCCGCCGCCCCGTCAGGCCGCCGCGTGCCCTGGACGGGTGAGTGTGCGGACCGGGGGCAGGAGACGCAGGCGGAGCGGGTACGGATCGCTGCGTTGCTCCGCTCCCCCCCCCCCAGCGTCGGAGGATGCCGTCCCATGCCTGTCCGCAAGGCCGCCCTACGAGCGTTGACGACCACCCTGTGCGCGGCGCTGCTCCTCGCCGCCTGCACCGAGGCACCACCCCCCGCACCCCTCAGGGGAGCCGCGGGACCACCCGGCGACCGCGACTCCGTACCGCAGGACCGACCGGCCCCGAGGCCGCAGGCCGCCTGGGTCGACCGCATCCCGGGTGTCGGCCCGGCCACCCGTGCGGCCCTCCCCGCGGCCAGCACCCAGGCCCTGGTGGTGCTGGGAGAGACGGCGACCACCAACGAGGCCACGGCCGTGCTCTACGAGCGGGACGCCGGCAGGCGGTGGAACCGGGTCGCCGGACCGTGGCCCGCCCACAACGCGCTGCGCGGCTGGACCGCCGACCACGTGGCCGGTGACCTGCGCTCGCCGATCGGCGTGTTCCGCGTCGGCGACGCCGGCGGGAGGCTTCCGGACCCCGGCTCGCTGCTGCCGTACGACCAGGACGAGGAGTTCGCGGTCCAGGGCACGGGCTTCGCCGGCGAGCCACTGGAAGGCTCCTTCGACTACGTGATCGCCATCGACTACAACCGGATCCCCGGCACGACCCCCCTCGACAAGAGGAGGCCGCTGGGAGCGGCCAAGGGCGGCGGCGTGTGGATCCACGTCGACCACGGCGGGCCGACCCAGGCATGCGTCTCACTCGCGCGTGAGGTGATGCCGGAGCTGCTGCGCGCTCTGGACCCGGCGAAGGAGCCGGTCATCGTCATGGGCCCGAAGGCCGACATCGCACGCTGAGGCCGTCCCGTCCTCACCGGCGGTCGCGCGGCCGAGGCCAGGACGGGGAGGACCCGCGAGGACACCGCCGCCGCCCGGCGGACCCGGGCGGCGGCGGTTCGCGTCCGGAGAAGCCGCTACGACAGGTACGCCTGGCGGCTCGCGCAGCCCCAGACCACCGGCCGGGCGGTGCCCGCCGCGTCCACGGCCACGCCGCCCACCCGGTCGTCGTCCGACACGGCCCTGGCGCGCGCGGAGCCGTCGGGGGCCAGGGACGGCAGGGCACGGACGGGGCCCTGCCCAGGCCACAGCTGGGCCTGGTACGGCTTGAGGGGGGCGCCCTCCTCATGGGTCATGGCGGTGCCGACGGAGACGTTCGTCGTCGGGCTGACCGCCTCGAAGGTGCCCTCCCGCTGACCGGCGAGCACGCCGGGGGAGCCGCCGTGGTCCGCGTGCGGCGGCGTCCAGACCCACGGCTGGTGGTCGGGGTCGAACCGGTCGCTGACGGAGACGTACCCGGCCACCCGCCCCGCGTCGTCCACGCCCTCCGCCAGGTTGTGCACCAGATACTCCGCCCTGGCCACCGGCAGCGCCCGCGCCGGGCCCCCGTCGGCCGGCCACAGGACGGGGAACGAGGCGAAGGCGAAGCCCTCCTCCGACTCGTAGGAGCGCTCGGCCGCGCCGACGACGTCCCCGCGCGCGTTGATGCCGGTGACGCGGGTGACGATCGTGCCGGGACCGGAGTCCGGGGGCAGTGCGAGGGTGCGCAGCAGGCGTCCGCCCCGCCACGCCTTCGGTGTGCCGTCGGTGTCGACGGCCGCCACGACCCCGGAGTCGTTGACGTCGATGTCGGCCTGTCCCGACGTCCCGCCCTCGCCGAGGAGGCGGACAGCGGTGTCGCCCCTGCGGAAGGTGAACAGCGCCACCGTGCGGTCGGACCGCCGCGTCAGCCAGCCGGCCATGAGCCCTTTGCGGTTGACCGCGCGGACGACCCCCTCGTCGTAACCGGCGGGGAGGGGCACCGGGTGGACCCGGTCGCCGGTCCAGTACACGGGCAGGCCGCCGCTCGCGCCGACGGCGAGGCGGCGGGGCCCGAGGTCGTGCACGCCCTCGGTGGCGAACGCGCCGCCCGCCGAGGCCGCGAGCGAGGGCAGGACCTTCGGTCCCGGCTCGCAGATCCCGGCTCGCGCGGTCGCGGAGTCGGCCGTGGCGGGCCCCGCCCCGGTGATCAGAGCCGCCAGCGCGACCGCGCCGGCGCACCAGGCGATGCTTCTCTTCAACTGTCTCCCCCTTCGGCGACGACCCGCGGTCTCCCCGGCCACGGGTCTGCGAAGGGCCCATCCTGCCTTCCGCCGTCGGCACGTGGGACGGAATGCCGCAGACCGCTTACGGCCCGGTCCGGGGGCGCACGGCGACGGCGAGGTCCCGGCCCCCGAGCGGCCGGGTCCTCGCCGTCGTCGTCCTCACCGGCCGTTTAGTAGGGGCCGTTGACGTTGTCGATCGAGCCGTAGCGGTCGGCCGCGTAGTTGCAGGCGGCGGTGATGTTCGCGACGGGGTCGAAGAGGTCCATCGACGTACCGGGGACGTGATAGGCGAGGAACGTCGGCTCGATCACCTGGAGCAGGCCCTTCGAGGGAGTGCCCTTGAGGGCGTTGGAGTCCCAGAGGTTGATGGCCTGCGGGTTGCCGGAGGACTCCCGCATGATGTTGCGCTGGATCCCCTCGTAGGTGCCGGGGATCCCGTACGAGGCCATGATGTCCAGCGACTCGCGGATCCAGCCGTCGAGGTCGTTGGTATAGCGCGGAGCGGCCGGCGCGGCGGCGGGGGCGGCCGCCTGCGCCGCCTTGACGGGCGCGGCGCCGCGGTCCTGCGAACGGCTGGCGCGGTCGGCGCTCGTGCTCGCCGTGCTCTTCGGCTTGGCCTTGGCCTTCGCCTTCGGCTTGCTCGTGGTCTCGGCCTTGGCAGGCGCCTTGGGCGCGGCCGCCTGCTTCCGGAGCGTCAGTTCCAGACCCGGGTGGATGAGTGACGGATTGTCACCCACGACGCTTCGGTTGATGTCGTAAAGGACCTTCCAACCGCCGCGTACGCCCTGCTCGTGCGCGATCAGGGAAAGGGAATCACCGGCCGTGACCGTGTAGGAACGCGCCGGGGTCGAGGCGGCGGGAATCGATTCTTTGATCTTTTCCACGGCGCTGGATACGGTCTTCTCCGTGACAATTCCGGTGGGCGTTCCGGAGGCGGCGGAGGGCGTCGCGTGAGCGGCGGCGGTGGCGACCAGCGGCAGGGCCAGGGCGGCGCCGCCGGTGCCGGCGAGGGCGAGGCCACGAGTCAGGGGACGGTGCTTGGGGCGCCGGTGCTTACCGTGTGCAGGCATGATGGGTTCCTCTCCGGCGCCTGCGGGGTGAGCTGTCGGGTTCGGGCTGGAGATGCCCGGCCGCACGTGTGCGACTTCACCCCGATCCGATCCGGAATCCCGAACCGGAGAGAAAGGTGGGTCCCCCGCTCCTGCCGACGGGTGAATAGTTGGTCTTTCGGGCGGTGGCAGGATTCGGCGATCCGCTCGAATGCAGGTGACCGTAGGCGAGAAATGTCGACGGAAACAAGTCCCTGGCCGTGCGGGTAATTCCAGAATGTGTGCCCGTGGTGTGACGTGGCCCTCGGCGCGGGGAAGGCCGGGGCCGAACTCCCTTGGGCAGCAGGGGGTCGCCGGGTCGCCGGGGGCCGTTCCGGGCAGGGGCGTGATTCATGTCACCGGGGGAGTGATATCGGTTTTTATGCGTTATTCACCGTAGTGTGCAACCTCAAAAGGAAACGACATCAATATCCCTTGATATCCCTTTTGGTGCTTTATGTCCCACGAGGGTGGGGGGAGAAGGGTGCCTTGTGGCGCAAGGTAGTCGCTCACTATCATGCGCCGCATGACAAAGGAGCTGCCGGGCGCCGGCGACCAGCGGCGCAGCCAGCTTCTGCGCGGGGTGTTCGACCTCTGTCTGCTCTCCCTGATCGCCGAACGACCACGGTACGGCTATGAGTTCGTCGAAGCGCTCGCGGAGAGCGGTCTGGAGCCGGTGAGCGAGGGAAGCATCTACCCCCTGCTCGCCCGGATGGAGCGGGCCGGGCTCGTCGAGTCCTACCGGGCGCCGTCGGCCAGCGGCGGCGCGCCCCGCAAGTACTACCGGCTCACCGGGCCGGGCCGCGCCGAACTGGACAGCGGGCGAGCCGTCTGGCGGGACTTCGCCGCCCAGGCCGGCCGTGTCCTGGCAGGCCCGACCGGGCCGGATCGGCCTGACCGGGCCGACTGACCGCACCATCGAAACCGACGGGGGAGACGACCACATGACATCCGAACGTGTACTCGCGGTGTGCCGCAGCAACTGGGAGTACCGCGGCATCGACGACGCGGCCGTCCGCGACATGCTCGCCGAGCTGGCCGCCCACCTTCAGGACGCGGAGGCCGCCGGGCGCACCCCGCGCGAGGTGGTCGGGGAGGACGTCAAGGCGTTCGCCGCCTCCTGGGCCGCCGCCCGCCGGCCGCTGCACCGGCGCGTGGCGCGCCTCGCGGCCATGATCCCCTTCGTCGCGGGCGTGCTGCTGCTGATCACCCACCTGCGCCGGTGGACGCCGGCCGTGGATGTCGCCGCGGGCCACCTGGCCTTCTGTGCCGCGATCGCCGTGGTCACCGTCGCGCTCGAGCTGCGCCGAGGCTCCCTGGGCCTGGGAAGGGGCTGGCTGGTCGCGCTCGTCGCCGGCCTCCCGGCCCTCGTGATCACCGACCGGCTCGCCGGTGTGGAGCCGCTGTTCGGCGTGCCCCTGGGGGCGAGCGTGGCGCTGGTGCTTCCGGGTCTCGCGTACACCGTCGCCGACGGACGGGCTCGCCGGCGCGCGGCGGGCCAGCCGGACAGGCCGTGACCTGCCCGGGGCCGGACCGGCCCGTCTCGCACCGAGGAGGGGAGGGCCGTGGGCTCCCCGAAGGCGGAGCGGTGTGCGGTCGATCCCCGACGGGCTGAGCGCACCTCCGCACTGTCGCCGCGACCGCGACCGCGACCGGCCGTTGCCGTGACCGTGCGGCCCCGCGTGGCCGCACGGGGCGACGTACCGCGTCGGAGCCCTCGCACGCCGCCGTACCGAGAGGTCTGGACGACGACCGGCGCCCGCGCCGAGGTGGCCGACTCGCGAACACCGACGACGGCGGATTATGCGATTGCCGGGCCGTGGGCGCCGTGGAAGCCTGTGCAGCCGGACGGACGGACCGGCCGGACCGCGAACCGATGGGGGAGCATCTGTGGGTGTGTCAGCGACCGGGGCCACCGTGACGACGAAGCTCGGCGAGGTCGGGGGAACGATCACCGACGGACTGCGCGTCACGCGGGGAATCCCCTACGCCGCACCGCCCTTCGGGGCCGCCCGCTTCCGCGAGCCCCGGCCCGTCGAGCCCTGGGACGGGGTACGGGACTGCACGCGCTTCGGGCCCGTCGCCCCGCAGTCGGCGGAACTGCCCGGAGCCCCGGTCTGGCGCCCGGGCGACGAGGACGTCCTGACCCTCAACGTCTGGACGCCGGACGACGCCGAGGGCCCGCTCCCCGTGCTGTTCTGGATCCACGGCGGCGCCTACACCTTCGGCTCCTCCGCTCAGCCCGACTACGACGGATCCGCCCTCGCCCGCGCCGGTCTGACCGTGGTGACCTGCAACTACCGCCTCGGTTTCGAAGGGTTCGGCCACGTGCCCGGCTTCCCCGACAACCGCGGACTGCTCGACCTGATCGCCGCGCTGGAATGGGTACGCGACCACATCACCGCCTTCGGCGGAGACCCGGCCGACGTCACCGTCGCCGGGCAGTCCGCCGGCGCCGGGGCGGTGGCCTGCCTGATGAGCAGCCGACGAGCCGACGGCCTCTTCCACCGCGCCATCGCGCACAGCGTCCCCGACGCGTCCTTCCCGCCGGACCTCGCCGCGGGCCTCGCGCGACAGGTCGCCGACGCCGCCGAAGTCCCGTTCACCGCCGAGGGCCTGCTCTCCGCGCCCCCCCGGACGCTCGTCGCGGCCTCGGACCGCGTCGTGGCGCGGTACGCCGCCGACCCCGACTCCGGACCGCTCCACTACGACACGGTCATCTACGGACCGGTCCTCGACGGTGAACTCCTCACCGCGGACCCGTTCGACGCCTTCGCCGACGGCGCCGGCCGCGACATCGACCTCCTGGCATGTCACACCACCGAGGAGTACTGGCTGATGCACCAGGTCGGCAGCATGCCCCCGGCCACCACCGAGGACGACCTCGCGCGCTTCACCGCGCACTGGGACCTCCCCGACGACCTCGTCGAGCGCTACCGCGCCCTCATGACGGGCCGGCCGGTCCTGGACATCTACCTCGCGCTGGCCGGGGACGCGCTGTTCGCCGCTCACACCGCGCGCCTCGCGCGGTCCCATGCCCGCGCCGGCGGCCGCACGCGCCTCTCCCGGTTCGACCGCCGCCGCACCCGCGCCGACGGGACCACGGTCCGCGCCTGGCACGCGGCGGACGTCCCCTTCGCCCTCGGCACGCTGGACGCCGTCGGCGTCGACTTCCTCACCGGCGGCCCCGCCGACGCGGACGACCGGGCCCTCTCGCGCCGCATGGTCCGCGCCTGGGCCGCCTTCGCCACCGACGGGGACCCCGGCTGGGAGCAGCTCGACGGCCGGACCGGCGGTCCGGTCCATGTCTGGTCCGTCCCCGCCGACCGCGACGAGGGCCCGGCGGAGGCGCACGGCCTCTGGGACGACGTCCGAGCGACGCCGCTGCGGCTGTGACGCGCAGCGGCGTCGCTCGTCAGCGAGGCGCCCATCCCGCGAGGCGCCCACCCGTGGGCCCCGCCCCAGGCGCCCACGCTCCGGGGCACGCACAGGAGGCCGGTACCGCGCGGCACCCCCGCGTGGCGTGCGCTCGACCCCGAAGCGGACGCTCCGGGCCACGCCCGTCTCTCGCGGCCGCCCGTGAGGCACCTCCCGTCCGGCCCGGTCCCCGTCCACCGGCCGACGGCGCCGACCGGACCGGGGCGGCCCCCTTCGCCCGGCCCGCGCCGCGACGCGCGATAATCGCGACGCGCCCGCCGGCGGCCGGGGAACCGGCCCCCGCCGCGCGCCGTGCCCCACCCGCGAACCACCCGGGAGGGCGGGCCGACCCGCGCCCGCCCCAGGAGAGGAAGACCTGATGGACGCCCAGCACTTCGAGCGCGTCACCGCGTTCATCGAGGCGCGCCTGCGCCCGCTGTTCGACGCCGAGACCGGCAGCGAGCACGGCTTCGGAATGGACGACACCTCCCGCTCCCTGCGCGCGCTGCTCAACACCGTGAGGGCCGCCGCGGCCGTCAAGGGCCTCGCCGAGCAGCGGGCCACCGCCGACCGGACCACCCGGGACATCATCGACCAGGCGCTGGAGCACAACTGGGACGTGCTGCGCGGTGTCGCCCGCCACTGGGAGGACCACCCCGACTTCCTCCGCGAGTTCAAGCGCCACTCCTGGGAACTCGACGCCCCCGCCCCGGCCGCTGCCGTCCCCGCCGACGCGTGACCGACACCGACACCGACAGCGGCATCGACGCGGGCGCCGACCCCTATCTGTGGCTCGAGGAGACCGAGGGGGAAGCGGCGCTGGCCTGGGTCCGCGAGCGCAACGCCGAGACGGTCGCGGAACTGACGGCCGATCCCGGGTTCCAGGCCATGACGGCCGAACTGCGCGAGGTCCTCGACGCGCCCGACCGGATCCCGTACACCCGCCGCCGCGGCGCGTATCTCTACGACTTCCGGCAGAGCGCCGGCCACACCCGCGGAGTGTGGCGCCGCACCACGCTGGAGCAGTACCGCAAGGACGAGCCGGAGTGGGACGTCCTCCTCGACCTGGACGCCCTGGCCGCGGCCGAGGGCGAGGACTGGACCTGGCACGGCGCGGGGACGCTGGCCCCCGAGCACCGGCACGCGCTCCTGAGCCTCTCGCGCGGGGGCGGGGACGCCGTGGTGGTGCGGGAGTTCGACCTGCTCACCCGCCGTTTCGTGGACGACGGCTTCCGGCTCCCCGAGGCCAAGACCAGCGTCTCCTGGATCGACCGCGACCACCTCTACCTCGGTACCGACCTCGGCCCCGGCTCGATGACCGCCGCCGGCTATCCGCGTACGGTACGACGCTGGCGGCGCGGCACCCCTCCCGCCGAGGCCGAACTCCTCTACGAAGCGGCGGAGACGGACCTCTCCGTCTCCGCCTGGCACGACCCGACGCCGGGCTTCGAACGCGACTTCGTGGCCCGCCACAAGGACTTCTGGCACCAGGAGACCTTTCTGCTGGGCGAGGGGGACACGCTCCGGAGGATCGACGTCCCCGACGACGCCGAGTGCTCCGTCCACCGCCGGTGGCTGCTGGTCACCCTCACCTCCCCCTGGCTGGGACACCCGGCCGGCGCCCTGCTCGCCTTCGACTTCGAGGGCTTCATGGCGGGGGAGCGCGAGCCGGCCCTGCTGCACGCCCCGGAGGAGCACACGGCCCTGATCGGCCACGCCTGGACGCGCCACCACCTGATCACGGAGACCCTCGACCACGTCGAGGGTCGCGTGCACGTCCTCACGCCCGGGCCCGACGGGTGGGAACGCCGGCCGATGGCGGAGGTGCCCCCCATGGCGTCCGCCACCCTCACGGACACCGACCCCGACACCGGCGACGAGTACTTCCTCGCGATCACCGGATACCTCAGGCCCGCCACCCTGTACCGGGGCGAGATCGGCGCGGAGAGCGAGGCGGTCAAGCGGGCGGCGGAACGGTTCGACACGTCCGGGCTCTCCGTCCGCCGCCACTTCGCGACCTCCGCCGACGGCACCCGCGTGCCCTACACCGTGGTCGGCCCGGAGTCCGGCTCCGCCCGGCCCGGGCCCACCCTCCTCACCGGGTACGGCGGATTCCAGGTCGCCCTCACCCCCCACTACGACGCCGTCCGCGGCCGGGCGTGGCTGGCGCGCGGCGGCACCTACGTGGTGGCGGGCATCCGAGGCGGAGGGGAGTACGGGCCGGACTGGCACCGCGCCGCGCTGAAGGCGCACCGGCAGCGCGCGTTCGAGGACTTCGCCGCCGTCGCCCGCGACCTGCACGCCCGCGGCGTCACCACCCCGGACCGGCTCGGGATCACCGGCGGCAGCAACGGCGGCCTGCTGATGGGCGCCATGCTCGTCGCATGCCCCGAGCTGTTCGGCGCGATCGTGGCCCACGTCCCCCTCCTGGACATGCTGCGCTTCCACCGGCTCCTCGCCGGAGCCAGCTGGACCGCCGAGTACGGCGATCCCGACGACCCCGCCGACCGGCCCCATCTGGCCGGCCTCTCGCCCTACCACCGGCTGCGCGCGGACCGCCCCTACCCGCCCGTGCTGCTCACCACCTCGACCAGGGACGACCGCGTCCACCCGGCGCATGCCCGCAAGACCGCCGCCCGGCTGCGGGAGCTCGGTCACCGTGTGCTCTTCCACGAGACGCTGTCCGGCGGTCACGCGGGAGCCGCCGACCACGCGCAGACGGCCTTCAACGACGCCCTCGAACACACCTTCCTGTGGCGGACGCTCCGGCCGGAGTGACCGCACAATGGTGATCATGCTGCAGTCCTTCATGCCCGTCCTCGAGCGCATCGCCGAGGAGATCGAGAGCCTCGGCGGCCGTGGCCGGCCCGCCGACTACATTCCGGCGCTCGCCTCAGCCGACCCCGGACGCTTCGGGATGGCCGTGGCCGAGCTCGACGGCACGGTGTACGGGGTGGGGGACTGGCAGCAGCCCTTCTCCACGCAGTCCGTCACCAAGGCCTTCACTCTCGCGCTCTGTCTGGCCCGCGAGGGAGACGCCCTCTGGGAGCACGTCGGACGGGAGCCGTCCGGCAACCCCTTCAACTCGCTGGTCCAGCTGGAGTACGAGAACGGCATCCCCCGCAATCCGTTCATCAACGCCGGCGCGCTCGTCGTCACCGACCGGCTGCACCGGCTCAGCGGGGACGCCTCGGGCTGCCTGCTGGACTTCCTGCGCGCCGAGAGCGGCAACGAGGACCTCGACTTCGACCGGGACGTGGCGGCCTCGGAGACCGACCGGGGCGACCGCAACGCCGCACTCGCCCACTTCATGGCGTCCTACGGCAACATCGTGAACCCGGTGCCCACGCTCCTGCGCGAGTACTTCCGCCAGTGCTCGATCGCCGCGTCCTGCGCCGACCTGGCGCTCGCCACGGGCTTCCTCGCCCGCCACGGCATCCGCTCCGACGGATCGCGCCTGCTGACCCGCAGCCAGGCCAAACAGGTCAACGCCGTGATGCTCACCTGCGGCACCTACGACGCGGCCGGGGACTTCGCCTACCGGGTGGGGCTGCCCGGCAAGAGCGGGGTGGGCGGCGGCATCATCGCCGTCGTCCCGGGCCGGTGCACGCTCTGCGTCTGGAGCCCGGGCCTCGACGAGCGGGGCAACTCCGTCGCGGGCGTGGCGGCGCTCGACCGTTTCACCACGATCACCGGCCTCTCCGTCTTCTGAGACCGGTGATCGTGGTGCCGTGCGACGCGGATCAGCCGCTGCCCGCCCGCATCGAGGCGGTGTGGGCCCGTACCTGGTCGGGCGTCAGATAGGCGTCGGTGTACTCGAAGTCCCGCAGCGTCCCGGACTTGGACGCCAGGAATCCGGTCCGTACGAAGTCGTCACCGGCGACGGCGTTGAGCAGCCAGTTCGTCATCACACGGGTCTTGGCGACGTTCGTGCGCAGCGCCGACCAGTGGTAGGCGCGGGCCACCGCCTGGGCCGGCATGCCGTGCAGTTCGACCCCGAGCGGCTTGGAGACGCCGTCCCGGCCGCCCAGGTCCACCACCAGGCCGAGGTCCTTGTGGACGTACGGGAAGGTCTGCTGCCCGCGCAGGGCGGCGACGAGGTTGTCGGCGACCTTCCGGCCCTGCCGCAGCGCGTGCTGGGCGGTCGGCGGGCAGATGGCGTCGTCGCCCTTGGCCAGGTCCGGCACGGCGGCGGCGTCGCCGAGGGCGTGGATGCCGTCCAGGCCGGGCACGGTCATGTCCGCGCCGACCACGAGGCGGCCCTTGTGCGTCTCCGCCTCCAGCGTGCCGATCAGCGGGCTGGCGGCGACACCGGCCGTCCAGATCAGCGTGCGGCAGGGCAGCACCCGGCCGTCGGTGAGCGTGACGTCGTTGTCGTCCACGGAGGCGACCGACACCCCGAGCGAGACCTCGATCCCGCGCCGTCGGAGGATGTCGAGGGCGGCGCTGCCGAGCTTGTCGCCCAGCTCGGGCATCAGCTTGGGCGCGATGTCCACCAGGTGCCACTTGATCAGCTTCGGGTCCAGCCGGGGGTAGCGCTTGACGGCGGTGTGGGTGAGGCGCTGGAGGCAGGCGACCGTCTCCGTTCCGGCGTAGCCGCCGCCGACCACCACGAACTGCAGACGGGCCGCGCGTTCGGCCTCGTCCTGGCCCGCGTCGGCCAGATCGAGCTGGGCGATCACGTGGTCGCGGATGAAGACCGCCTCGGCGAGGGTCTTCATCCCGCGGGCGTGCTCGGTGAGACCGGGGATGTCGAAGGTGCGGGTGATGCTGCCGGGCGCCAGGACGAGGTGGTCGTACGGCTCGTTCACGATCTCGCCGGTGATGGTGCGGACCACGCAGACCTTTGCCTTGGCGTCCACGCCGATCGCGCCGCCGGGGATGATCCGGGTCCGGTGCCGCTCGCTGCGGCGCAGCGACACGGCGACGGACTGGGGTGTCAGCACGCCCGCGGCCACCTGGGGGAGCAGCGGGAGGTACAGCTGGTACGAGAAGGGTGTCAGCAGCGAGATCTCGGCCTCCCGGCCGGCCAGTCGCCGCTCAAGCCGCCGGACGCAGGCGACTCCGGCGAAGCCGGCGCCCACGACGAGGATCCTCGGTCGGGTCACGGTGTCCGTCCTTCGGGGTGGGGAGTCCTTGGATCTCCAGTAACCGCATCGGGGAAACGGAAACCCGGGCCGCCCGCCGATGGAGTGACGGCCGAGACGCTCCACGGCCCGGGGCATCGGCTCGGGCGTGCCCCGGCCGAGGACGAGCGTTTGCGCCGGTACGGCTCGGTTTCTTCCCTGGCCGGAACCCGCGCTTCGGGCCGCCGGTCCTGGCGGACTTCTGTACCGGGCCCACGGGCGGTCCCTAGCATGGTCGACCTGGGTTTCCCTCCGAGCGAAGACACGGGTGAGGACTGGATGCAAGGCAAGTCGTGGCGCCCGGACGCCATCGACACCAACGTGCCGAGTGTGGCGCGTATGTACGACTACTTCCTGGGAGGCGACGACAACTACCAGTCGGACCGCGACGCCTGCGAGCAGCTGCTGGAGCAGGTTCCCAGCACCAAGGTCCTCGCCGTGAACAACCGGCACTTCCTCCGCCGTGTCGTACGGATGCTCGCGGCCGAGTACGGGATCCGGCAGTTCGTCGACCACGGATCCGGCCTGCCCACCCAGGACAACGTGCACCAGGTCGCCCAGGCCGTCGACCCGTCCTCACGGGTGGTGTACGTCGACAACGACCCGATCGTCCTGGCCCACGGGCGGGCCCTGCTGGAGGAGAACGACAGGACGGCCGTGATCCAGGCCGACATGCGGGACACCGACGGGATCTTCGGTCACGAGGAGACCCGGCGTCTGATCGACTTCGACCAGCCCGTCGCCGCGCTCTTCGTCTCGGTGCTCCACTGCATCCCGGACGAGGACGACCCGGCCGGCCTGATACGCCGGGTCGCGGACCGCCTCGCGCCGGGCAGCTTCCTCGTAGTGTGCCAGCTCGTCAGCGACCGCCCGGAGATCAGGAAGTTCGTGACGGACTTCATGGCGGAGGCCACCGGCGGTCACTGGGGCCGGGTCCGTGAGGAGAGCGAGGTCGCCGGCTTCCTGGACGGCCTCGACATCCTCCCGCCGGGGCTCGTGGAGGTGTCGACCTGGCGGCCGGACAGCGACCTGGCGCCGGTGCAGCCCAGCGACGAATGGCTCGAATGGGGCGGCGTCGCCCGGCTGTGACGCACGTCGGCGGGCGGCCCCGGGCCGCCCGCCGGACCGCGCCCTCACAGGAGGCCGAGGCGGTCCTTGACCCGTTCCAGGGACTGGGCGGGAGTCAGCGCGCACGCGCTCAGCCGGTCGAGCATGTCCCGGTACTGCTCCACGTCGGCCGGCTTCTGACTGAACGTGCTGTCCGTCAGGTGCTCGATGTAGACGGCGTCCTTCAGATCGCCCAGCGCGAACCGCAGATACGTCACGCCGGTACCGACGCCGATCGCCGCCGTCACGTCGAGCGGCGCGATCTGCAGCGTCACCCGGGACCGGCCCATCAGGTCGACCAGGTGCTCCAGCTGGCCCCGCATGACCTCCGGGCCGCCGACGCTCCGCAGCAGCACCGACTCGTCGATCACCGCCCACAGCCGGGGCCCGCCCGGCCTGTCGAGCTGCCGCTGCCGCTCCTGGCGCAGCTCGATCCGGCGCTGGACCTCGTGGGGGAGGAGGCGGCCCGGCCCCGACCGCACCACGGCGCGCGTGTACGCGGCTGTCTGGAGCAGCCCCGGGACGTAGAACGGTTCGTAGGACCGGATCAGCGCCGCCGCCCCTTCGAGGGCGACCAGCGGTGCGAAGAAGTCCGAGAGCACGTCGCTGAAGGACCGCCACCACTCGGCCTGCCGAGACTGCCGGACCAGCCGGAGGAACTCCTCCGAGCGGGCGCCGTCCGTCACTCCGTACAGCGCGAGAAGCGCCATCGCGTCGGCCGGCTTGCAGCCGTGCCGTCCCAGCTCGATCCGGCTCGTCTTGGAACGGGAGAAGCCCAGCCGCGCGTCCACGTCGGCCGGTTCGAGGCCCGCCGCCACGCGCAGTTCGCGCAGCTTGCCGCCGAGGATCAGCTTGAGTGCGGTGGGGTTGTTCTCGACCGTCCCGATGGAAGGGACGAACAGGGGCGAACTCGGTTCGGCTCCGGCCATCACGCGCTCCCGCATCTTCATGAGGGGACGAGGTTAGCCGGGAGGGGCGACGTCCGGCCAGGGACGCGGATCGCAGCGGCGGTTTTCAGCCGATTGCGAAGTCGAAGTCCCCGTCGCGCGCACCGGCGATGAACGCCGCGATCTCGTCGCGCGTATAGACCAGCGCGGGCCCCTCGGGGTCCCGCGAGTTGCGCAGCGCGACCCCGCCGTCGGGGAGGGTGGCCAGCTCCACGCAGTTGCCCGTGGCGTTGCTGTGGCGGCTCTTGACCCAGCTGACCGGGGCCAGCGCGCTCGCCCTCATCCCGTTGAACAGTTCCGCGGCCATGGGCCCTCCTGATCCGTACGGCATCCGTACATCCGTCCACGAGATCGCACGACTGCAATCCCAGATGCAATTGCACTTTCGGTGTGCCCTCGACAATACTCGTTCCTCACAGACCGCCGCAGCATCGAACTCCGGGGCTCGCAGGGAGACATGACAGGTGATCACTCACAGGTCGGCCTTAGCGCTCGATCCCGTGTCCGCTCGCGCACGAGGTGAAGCGGACCTACCTCTCGGCTTCGCCGCGTGCGGACTCGACGGACGCCCGCAGAACGTGTCACGTGCCAGACGGTTCGTCCTGCTGACGCTGGAGGGCTGGGTCCTGCCCGCGCTGGCGGCGGACCTGGAGCTCGTCGTCACCGAGCTCGTCACCAACGCGGTGCGCCACGCGCTCGGCTGTCCCGAGAGCGCCGTGGAGGAGACCGAGTACCCCGTGTGGCTGGGGCTCTCGCTGCACTCGCGCCACCTCGTCGCCGCCGTCACCGACCCCAGCCCCGTACCGCCCCGTCCGCGGCCCGTGGAGGACCTGGGGACCGGCGGACGCGGCATGCACCTGATCGAGGCGCTGAGCGACAGCTGGTCCTGGGAACCCGCCGCGCCCCGGGGCAAGACGGTCTGGGCGGCCCTTCTCCTGCCGACCGTCCGCGTCGCCTGACCCACCGTCAGGACTCCTCCCGGCCGCGCCGCGTCGCCGCCCTACGGCTTCCCGGAAAAACCGGTGTCCGAGTCCCGGTCCGACTCCCTACACTCGCGGCACGCGCCGCCGACGTCCCGGCCCGCGCCGGGACCAGTGAGGGGAGACCGACCGTGCGCCACCGCACCGATGTCGTCGTCCCCCGGTCACGGTACGACGTGATCCTGATGTCCTCGTCGTCCCGGTGCCGGCCGCGCGGCCCGCACCGGAAGCCCGTGACGAACTCCTGACCCCGTCCACGCCCCCGGCACGAAGCCGGCGGGCGGTCACGCGGACGAGCGGACCCGACGAGCGAATGCCCCTGCCCCGGGGCGCCGTCGGCACCGCTTCAGGCCCCCTTCGTCCGGGAATCGCGCCGCCCTGTTCTCCATGACAGCGAAAGGCCTTGGGCCGTGCGTACCGACGTTCGACGCCAGACGACCACCTTCACCGGCACCTCCCTGCGGCAGGTCCGGAACCTGGGCATCCTCGCCCATGTCGATGCCGGCAAGACCACCGTCACCGAGCGGATGCTCTACCTGACCGGCGCCACCCACAAGCGGGGCGAGGTCCACGACGGCACGACCGTCACCGACTTCGACCCGCAGGAACGCGACCGCGGCATCACCATCTTCGCGGCGGCGGTCAGCTGCGACTGGGACCACCACCGGATCAACCTCATCGACACCCCCGGGCACGTCGACTTCTCCGACGAGGTGGAACGCTCGCTGCGCGTTCTCGACGGCGCCGTCGCGGTCTTCGACGCCGTCGCGGGTGTCGAGCCCCAGAGCGAGTCGGTCTGGCGGCAGGCCGACCGTCACCGGGTGCCGCGGATCGCCTTCGTCAACAAGATGGACCGGGCGGGCGCCGACCTCGACGCCGCGGTCGCCTCGATCAGGGACCGGCTCGACACCGTCCCGCTGGTCGTCCAGCTGCCGATCGGCCGGGAGGACGGCTTCACCGGCGTGGTGGACCTCCTCCGCCTGCGCGCCCTCGTCTGGGCCGCCGGCGGCGACTCCTCCACCGAGGGCCCCGTGCCGGAGGGTCTGCGGGAGGAGGCCCTCCGCCGCCGCCGAGCCCTGGAGGAGGCGGTGGCCGAACTCCATCCCGCCGCGCTGGAGGAGTTCTGCGCGGAGTCGACGCTCGGCGCGGAGACCCTGGTCACCGCGTTGCGCGACCTGACCCGGAGCGGGGAGGGCGTGGTCGTCCTGTGCGGCTCGGCCTACCGCGACCGGGGCATGGAGCCGCTCCTCGACGCCGTCGTGGCGTACCTTCCGTCGCCGCTGGACGTCCCACCGGTGCGCGGGACGCTCGACGGCGCCGAGACCGAACGGGCCGCCGACCCGGCGGAGCCGTTCGCCGCCCTGGTGTTCAAGGTGCACTCCACCGCCACGGGGCGGCTCACCTACCTGCGTGTCTACGCCGGAACGATCGGGAAGGGGGACACCGTGCTCGACGTCGGCGCACGACGCACCGAGCGCGTGGGACGGATCCTGCGCGTGCAGGCGGACCGGAACACCGACGTGGACCGGGCAGGGGCCGGTGACATCGTCGCCGTCGTCGGGCTGAAGGCGGCCCGCCCCGGCGCCACCCTGTGCGCGCCCGACGCGCCGCTGCTCCTCGAGCCGCCGGCCGTGGCGGCGCCGGTCGTCTCCGTCGCGGTCGAGGCGCGCCGGAGCCTGGACACCGAGCGGCTGGCGTCCGCGCTGGCCCGGCTGGCCGAGGAGGACCCCTCCCTCGCCGTCCGGACCGACCCGGAAACCGGGCAGACCGTGCTGTCGGGCCTGGGCGAGCTGCACCTGGAGGTCGCGGTGGAGAAGATCCGCCGGGCCCAGGGCGTCGACATCGCCGTCGGCAGACCGCGGGTGGCCTACCGCGAGACCGTCGTGCGCGGGGTGTCGGGCCATGTCCACCGGCACGTCAAACAGGAAGGAGGGGCCGGGCAGTTCGCCCATGTCGTCCTCGACGTCGGAGCGCTGGGGGAAGCGCCCGACGGGGCCGGCGGTGCGGCCGGCGCCGGTGCCGAGGGGTTCGTGTTCGGCTCCACCGTCACCGGTGGGCGCGTGCCGCAGGAGTACGTCCGCGCGGTGGAGGCGGGCTGCCGTGACGCGCTGCTGGAGGGCCCCCTCGGCGGTCATCCGGTGACCGGGGTGCGGGTCACGCTGACCGACGGGGCCACCCACTCCAAGGACTCCTCGGAGATGGCGTTCCGGACGGCGGCCCGGTTCGCCCTGCGTGAAGCCCTGCGGGCCAGCGCGATGACGCTGCTCGAACCGGTGGTCGAGGTCACCGTCACCGTGCCCGACGGCGCGGTCGGCGGAGTCCTCGGCGACCTCGCGGCACGGCGCGGCCGGGTCTCGGGCTCCACCACACGGGCCGGGACCGCGGTGGTCACCGCCACGGTCCCGCTGGCCGAGCTCTTCGGCTACGCGTCCCGCCTGCGCGGACGCACCCAGGGCCGGGGCACGTTCACCACCCGGCCCGCCGGCTACGCGCCGGTCCCGGGCGGTCTGACGGCCGACCGGTAGCGCGACACGGGCCCGCCTCCTGGGGGCGGGCCCCCTCGTGGGCCTCGCCGTCGCCCTCCGTGGAGGAGCGCGGCGGCGCGGCCCTCCGTCGGCACCCGGGCAGAGAAGCCCCGAAGTGCGCCGGTCCGCCCGTCCGTCGGCGGCACCCCTGGCGTGGTGCTCGTCGGCGGGGTGCCGGGTGGCGTGCCCCACCCGCCGCTCAGGCCGGTCCGGCCACCACGTCGATGCGCAGCGGGGCCCGGAAGGAGAGCAGACCGAGCATGGGCGGGTCCGCCGGGGCGAGGCGGACGGCGGGCAGGCGGCGGGCCGCCGCGCGCAGGGCGACGGCCGCCTCCGTCCGGGCCAGGGACGCGCCGGGGCAACGGTGACGGCCCGCCCCGAAGGCGAGGTGATGGCGGACCTCCGCCCGGTCCGTACGCATCAGCGCCGGATCGGCGAAGACCTCCGGGTCGGAGCCGCTCCCCATGAGCATCAGCAGCAGGAGGGCGCCGGCGGGCAGCCGTACCCCGCCCAGCTCCACCGGCCGCGAGGTCACCCGGCGCCAGGTGGTGACGGGCGGTTCGCGGCGCAGCACCTCCTCCACCCAGGCCGGTGCCAGCGGCTCCTCGTGCGCCGGCCGGGGCCAGAGCCCCGGTTCGGCCAGCGCGCCGCGGAGCACCGTGGAGATCAGCTGCCCGGTGGTCGACTGGCCCGCGACGAAGACGAAGAAGCAGGCCCCGACGGCGGTCTGGACGTCCAGAGGCCGTCCGTCGGGCAGCCGGTGGCGGATCAGGGCGCCCATGAGACTGTCCTCGGGCACCGCCTCGCCGTTCACCGCCGCGGTCAGCCACTGGTGGAACTCGCCCACCAGCTCCGCCAGTTCGAGCTGCCGCTGGGGAGTCGGCCGCCCCCAGAACAGCTCCAGCGACGCGTCGCTCCACCGGGCGAGGGTCGCCGCGTCGAGGGCGTCGACCCCGAGGAGTTCCATCATCACCCGGCAGGGAAGCACCTGGGCGAAGGCGGAGAAGAGGTCGCATCCGCCCGTGGCGCCGAGGCGCGCCCGCACCCCGTCGAGCAGTTCGTCGGCGATCCGCTCGATCAGCGGCACCGCCGCCGCGACCCGGTGGGCGTTGAAGAAGCGGGTGACCACCCGGCGCAGCCCGGGATGGCTGTCGGTGCCGTTGTTGGCCAGGGCCGGACGCACCCGGAAGCCGGCGCGCGCGAGCACCCGCAGCGCCGGGACGCCGAGGGGGGTCACCGCGTGCTGGGCGTTGTCGGGGAGGAACGCCTTCTGGTCGAGCAGCACGGTCCGGATGTCGGCGTGCCGGCTGACCAGCCACAGACCGGTGCCGGGGTCGTGGTGGACCGGCGACTCGCGGCGGAGCGTGTCCATCCACGGATACGGGTCGCGGACGAAGCCGTCGCCGAAGAGATCGAGCAGTCCGTGCCCGTCGAGGGAAGAGGCCGGGCCCGAGGCGGGGGCCGTGATCGGGGGTGCGCCCGTACCCGGGGCGCCGGCCGGGCCGTACGGGCAGCCGCCGCTCACTGCGCTGTGCGGCGCGGGTCCGGTCAGGGCCTGGTAGATCACGGCGGGACGCTAACACGAGCCCGCGCGGTCTCCGTGGCCGTGTGCGGAGGATCACGCGGCCCGCCGCCGCCGTCGCGCGGGCGGTGGCGGGCCGAAGCCTCCGAGGGCGGGGGGGCCGGGCAGAATGGCCGGATGACACGGCGATCGTTCGAGGAACTGGTGGCGGAGGCCGACACGGTCTCCGTGGACGGGTGGGACTTCTCCTGGCTCGACGGGAGGGCCACCGAGGAGCGGCCGTCCTGGGGCTACCAGCGGTTGATGGGTGAGCGCCTGGCCCGTGCCACGGCGGCGCTCGACATCCAGACCGGAGGCGGGGAGGTCCTCGCCGGCGTCCCCGTCCTGCCGAGGACGATGGTGGCGACGGAGTCCTGGCCGCCCAACGTCGCCAAGGCCACCGCGCTGCTCCACCCGCGCGGAGCGGTGGTGGTGGCCGACCCGGACGAGCCGCCGCTGCCCTTCGCGGACGGGGCCTTCGACCTCGTCGTGAGCCGGCATCCCGTGAAGGCGTGGTGGGGGGAGATCGCCCGTGTGCTCGGTCCGGGCGGCGTCTACCTCTCCCAGCACGTCGGGCCGGCGAGCGTGTTCGAACTCGTCGAGTACTTCCTGGGGCCACAGCCCGAGGAGGTGCGGCGGGGCCGGCACCCGGACGACGCCGCGGCCGAGGCGGAGGCCGCGGGCCTGGAGGTCGTCGACGTCCGCTCGGAGCGGTTGCGCACCGAGTTCCTCGACATCGGCGCCGTCGTCTACTTCCTGCGCAAGGTGATCTGGATGGTGCCCGGCTTCACCGTCGAGGCGTACCGCGACCGGCTGCGCGCGCTGCACGACCGGATCGAGTCGGACGGGCCCTTCGTGGCCCACACGGCGCGCTTCCTCATCGAGGCCCGCAAGCCCGCCCCGTAGGGCGGGCCCGCGGCCGGTCCCGGTGGTGCCCCGGAGGGGTCAGCCGCCGGAGGCGACGGCGTTGCGCCAGACGGTCACGTCCAGGGTCAGATAGGTGCTGGGCGAGTCCTCGGCGGAGAAGCCCCTCACCGTGACGAGCCCCAGGTGGCCGGTGCCGGTCGTGACGCACACCTGGCGGCCCTCGGAGAGCTTGTTGACGTAGACGTCCTTGGTGAACCGGGTCTCCGCGCGGCAGGTGGCGAGCGAACCCTCCTGGTCGGGGTCGAGCAGCACCAGGTTCCCGTCCTGGCTCTCGGCGTCCAGATAGCCACCGGTGTCGTACGACAGTTCGTAGCCGCCGTCCTCGCCGATCTGGGGACGCAGGCTGCCGTCCCCGAGGGTCAGGTGGTATCCGGCCGTCAGGTCGATGCCCTTGTGGACGTCGGGCTTCGGGTCGGGCCTTGCGGTCGGCTCGGTCCCGACGGTCTGCCCGCCGCCCTTGCCCGCCCCGGTCCCCGGCGGTGTCCCGCCGCCCTGGGCCGTCTCGCGACCCTCGTCCTTGAGCAGGGCGTACGCCGTCACGCCGCCGACGAGACCGAAGACGAGCGCCGCGGCGAGCGCGATGGCCGCCGTCCTGCCGCCCGTGTTCCGCGCGGCGGGGGGCGGTGCGTAGAGGGGCGGCCGGCTCCGGCTCCGCCCCGGTGCCAGGGGTGCCGGCTGCCCCGGATGGGCCGCCTGGGTCGGCGCGTAGGCGTGCGCGTACCCGGCCGGGGGAGGGGCGCAGCGGGCGGGGGCCGGTGAAGGGGGCGGGGGCTGGTGCTGGTGCGCCACGGGCGGGCCGTAGCCGGGGGGAGGGCCGGCCGGACCGGCCGGACCGGCCTGCACGGTGGGCGAGTACGCGGCGGACGTCGGCGCAACCGTGGGCGGCGGCGGGGTCTGTACGGGCGCGGGGGCCGCCGCGCGTACGGTGATGTCGGCGGCGACCGCGCCCGGGAGCCAGTCCTCGGGGCGGCGCAGCACCGTCTCGGCGTTGGCGGACTGGCACAGGGCGATGACCTCGGCGATGGCCGGCCTTGCCTCGGGGTCCTTGGCGAGACAGCGGGTCACCAGCTCCCGCAGCCGGCCGGGCACCGCGCCGAGGTCGGGCTCCTCGTGGACGATGCGGTAGAGCACGCCGTGGGAGGTGCCCTCGCCGAAGGCCGGGGTCCCGGTCGCCGCGTACGCCGCCACCTGGCCGAGCGCGAAGATGTCGGTGGCCGGGGTGACCCTGCGGCCCGCCGCCTGCTCGGGCGCCATGAAGGACGGCGTGCCGATGGTGACCCCGCTGCCGGTGAGCGACGTCGCGTCGGCGGCGTAGGCGATGCCGAAGTCGATGACGCGGGGTCCGTCGGCCGCGAGGAGCACGTTGGACGGCTTGAGGTCGCGGTGCACGATGCCCGCGCCGTGGATGACCTGCAGCGCCTCGGCCATGCCGGCGATCAGCAGCAGGACCGTCTCGACGGGCAGCGCGCCGTGCGCGACGACCGCGTCGGCGAGCGAGGGGCCCGGGACGTACGCGGTGGCCAGCCACGGGTGCGTGCCGTCGGTGTCGGCGTCGATGACGGGCGCGGTGAACAGGCCCTGCACGCGCTGCGCCGACTGCACCTCCTGGGCGAACCGGCGCCGGAACTCGGGGTCTTCGCCGAACTCGGGCCGGATCACCTTGATCGCGACGGGCCGGCCGCCGGGTGTGTACGACAGGTACACCTTGCCCATGCCGCCCGCGCCGAGTCTGGCCGCGATGCGGTATCCGGCGATCGTCGCCGGATCGTCTCCCCCGAGGGGCTGGAAGACCTGCGGGGCGCTGCCCCGGTCCGGCTGCTGACCGCTCATCAACTCGTGTCCCCCGTACCGCGCGCCGATATCGAACGGCACCCTATCCAAGGCCGGGGCCCCGCGCCCCCGGCCAAGGGTGCGAGGCACCTCCTTCGGGGCGCCTCAGCCGCGCAGCCGTCCGCGGGTGCCCTTCGCAGCCGCCACCAGTTCGGGAAGGGTGCCGAGCTTGACCCGAGGGCGGCCGTCCGCGCGGCCACGGGCCAGCTCGGCGCGGTCGATGGCGGCGAGCCCCCGCGCGTCGACGACGTGACGGGCCCGGCTCCTGGCCAGGCGCCGGAACGCCCGCGCGGTCCGGGTGGCCGGGGGAAGGGCGCCGGCCACCGCGTCGGCCAGGAGCGTACCGACGGTCTCCGCGGCGCAGCCCCGGTTGGCACCGATACCGCCCGAGGGGCCGCGCTTGATCCAGCCGACGACGTACGTCCCGGGGAGTCCGGTCACCCGGCCCCGCTCGTGGGGCACGGTGCCGGTCGCCTCGTCGAAGGGGAGTCCCGCCACCGGCACACCGCGGTAGCCCACCGCCCGCAGGAGCATGCCCGCCGGGATGACGCGTTCCGCCTGGCGGTCCGTCACCCGTACGTCCGTGACCGCGCTCTCGCCCAGGATCTCCAGCGGCGCCGAGTGGAAGCGGAGGACGAGGCGCCGCCCCGGCGCCGGAGGCCGGGACCAGTCCACCGCCGTGCGGGTCACGCCGCGCAGCAGGGCGGCCTTGTCGCCGTCCTCGGCGGCGTCGATCGCCGCGCCGGTCCGCGGATCGTGGTCGTCCACGACCAGGTCCACCCCGGGCAGATGCCGGAGCGCGAGCGCCTCCGACGCGGTGTACGCCGCGTGCTCGGGGCCGCGCCGGCCCAGCAGCACCACCTCGCGCACCCTGGAGGCGCGCAGGGCCGCGAGCGCGTGGTCGGCGATGTCGGTGCGGGCGAGGGTCGCCGGGTCCATGACGAGGAGGCGGGCCACGTCGAGGGCGACGTTGCCGTTCCCGACCACCACGACCCGCTCGGCCGAGAGGTCGACCGCGTCGGGCGCGGCCTCGGGGTGGGCGTTGTACCAGGAGACGAACGCGGTCGCCGAGACGCTGCCTGCGAGGTCCTCGCCGGGGATGCCGAGCCTGCGGTCGGCGCGGGCGCCGACGGCGTAGATCACCGCGTCGTGGTGGGCGGCGAGCTCCTCGGCGGTGACGTCCCTGCCGACCTCCACCCCCAGATGCATCCGCACCCGGGGATGGGTGTGGAAGCGTGCGAAGGCGTCCCCCACCTTCCTGGTCGCGGGGTGGTCCGGCGCCACGCCGTACCGCACGAGCCCGCCGGCCACCGGCAGCCGGTCGACGAGCGTGACCTCGGCGTTGGTGTGCAGGAGCAGGTCCTCGGCGGCGTACATGCCGGCCGGTCCCGTGCCGACGACCGCGACCCGGATCGGCGCGAAGTCGGACGGCAGGCTCCGCTCGAAGGTGGGGCCGCCCCAGGCGTGGAAGGTGGGACCCGCGTCCACGGGCTCGGGGTCCTTGTCCGCGAAGTACGCCGCGTTGATCGCGGCGTACTCCTTCTGCGGCCCCGACAGGCTGTCCACCGGGAAGATCGCGTCGACCGGGCAGGCGTCGGCGCAGGCGCCGCAGTCGATGCACGTCTTCGGGTCGACGTGGAGCATCTCCGTACTGCCGAACGCGCGCTCCTGCGGGGTCGGGTGGATGCAGTTGACGGGGCACACCGCGACACAGGTGGCGTCGCTGCAGCAGGTCTGGGTGATGGCGTAGGTCATCTCGTCATCCGTCGGCTCGGGTCGTCGTCGGGGGCGGTGGGGTCGTGCGGGCGGTCGGCCCGGGCCGGGTCAGATCAGGTGGGCGCGCTTGTAGAAGGCCAGCGCCGGCCTGGTGAGCAGGCGGGCGGACGCCAGGAACTCCATGAGTCCCGAACAGCTGGACCGCATGAGGGACTTGTGGTGCTCGTTGGCCTTCGCCTCGGCGAGGGCGCGCCGCGCGTCGAGGCCGGCGTTCGCGTAGACGTCGCGGTTCACCATGCTGGTGACGATGAAGTACGAGGCGACCGCGATGACGAAGGCGTGGATCTGCCGGCGCACCGGACCGGCGTGCCGGAGGCGCTTGCGGGTCTCGTCGCGGGCGAACTTCATGTGCCGCGACTCCTCCACCACGTGGATGTTGTTGATGGTGCGGACGAACGGCACCACCCGCTCGTCGCGCATCCAGTCGCGCTGCATGACGTCGAGGACCTCCTCGGCGACCAGGATCGCGGCGTACGCCGCCTCGCCGAACGCGAGCGTCTTGAAGGCCCGGCCGAGTTCGACGACCATCCGGGGCGGCCGGTAGGCGGGCGCACCGAGCTTCGCGGCGCCGCGGGCGAACATGATGGAGTGCCGGCACTCGTCGGCGATCTCGGTGAGAGCCCACTGGAAGCGCGGGTCCGTGGGGTCCTTGGTGTACATGTCGCGCAGGACCATGTGCTGCAGGATCATCTCGAACCAGATGCCGGTGCTGGCCACCGAGGCGGCTTCCTGCCGCGTCAGCTCCTTGCGCTGCGCGTCGGTCAGTTCGTTCCAGTACGCCGTGCCGTAGAGGGTGCTCCACTCGGGGCTCGCGCCGTGGAAGTCCTTGTCGAGGGGGGTGTCCCAGTCCACCTCGACCGCCGGGTCGTACGACAGTTTCGCGGCCGAATCGAGCAGTCGCCGGGCGACGTCCTGCTCGAGGCGCAGGTCCTCGTTCCCCGGCCGGACGGTGCTGCTTGTCATGCTGCGGCTCCCTTGACTCGAGAGATCGGCGAATGCCATCGCACTTGTTAGATGTCGCATCTAGCAAGCTGTTAGACGGAACGTATAACAAGGCCCCCGGGTCGGCCTACCCCTCGGTAGGAAATCCGCGCGAACTCTTCACGGCCGGCGCCGCGAGCCGGCCCGGACGGCTCCGTCATCTGTCCGATGACGCCCTGTTTGTCGTCGTTTGGATGACGTGCTAGAACGGAGACACCACCGCGCACGACCACGGCCGGCCGGAGCGAAAGGCCACGACCATGGACACCGCACCCGCGCTGAAGACCGCGCTCACCCGGAGCGGCTCCCGCACCACCGTGACCGTCGCGGGCGAGATCGACATCGACACGGTGGCCGAGCTGCGCCAGGCCCTCGCGACCGCGCTCTCGGACGGCGCGCGCCTGATCGACGTCGACTTCACGGACGTGGCCTTCTGCGACTGCACGGGCCTCGCCGTCCTGCTCCGGGCCGGCCGGTACGCCCGTGCCCGAGGGGCCTCGCTGCGCGTCGTCAACGTCACGTCCTCACTGGTCCAGCGCCTCTTCGTGACCACGAGGACCGCGGACGTCCTGAGCGGCCCTCCGTCCGCCCGGCCCCTGACGCCCTCGTGACGACAGCCGGCCCGGGCGGGCATGGGAAGCCCCCACGGGGGCACGGGCGAGGCAGGCGACGCGAGTGGGGCACCAAGGGCGGACGGGGCAGCCGATGCATACCGATTGCCCGGGACCCGAGGCGGACTGGGTGCCCGTGCGACGCACGGGTGACGGAAGGAGGCAGGGCATGGTGGTGAGGGCCGCGGAGGTGCCGGGCGCGCCGTGCTGGCTGAGCCTCGTGGCGCGGGACCTGCGGGCGGCGGAGGACTTCTACGGCGCGGTCCTCGGCTGGACCTTCCGGCAGGGCAGCTTCGGGCGGGCCTTCTCCGTCGCCGAGCGCGACGGGGTGCCCGTCGCGGGCATCGGCGCCGTCGCCGGACAGCTGGCCGTCCCGGTGGCCTGGACGGCGTACTTCGCGGTCGACGACGCCGACGCGGCCGTCGCCCGGGTGCGCGAGCGAGGCGGGACGATCGGGGTGGGCCCCGTCTCCTATCCGCCGCGCGGCAGGGCCGCCCTGGTGGCCGACCGGGAAGGAGCGGTCTTCGGCATCTGGGAGGGAGGAGTCCACTCGGACTGGCGTGTCGGCGAGGGATCGGCCCCCGCGTGGCTGGAGCTGCACACCGGGAACGCCTTCGACGCCGCGGTCTTCTACGGCGAGGTGCTCGGATGGGGCGAGCCCCAGGACCACGGCTGCGACGTGTTCTACGAAGAGGACCAGGTCGTCCTGCGACGCGCCGGTGAACCCGTCGCGCGGCTCAACAGCGGGCCGGTCGAGGCGGGTGCGCCCAAGCCGCAGCGCCGTCCCCGCTGGCTCGTCCACTTCAAGGTCCGGGACCTCGACGCGGCGAGGGCGGTGGCCGTCGACCGCGGCGGAAGCGTCGTCAGCGGCGCCGACACCGAGTGGGGCGACGGGCGGAGGGCCACCCTGCGGGACCCCGAAGGAGCCCTGTTCACCCTCGACGAGTCGCCCGACGGGGTGTGACGCCGCCCCTGTGGCCGGGCCGGCCGCGGTGGACGCTCCCGGGGACGCGCCAACCGCTCGCCCGCCCGACGCGCCCGGGAACGCCCACCCCGGCCGGCCCGCTCCTCGGGGAGGGTCATCCCGCGCCGCCTTGCGTCCGGAGGAGCAGCAGGGCGATGTCGTCCGTGCGGTCCCGCGCCGGGCGCACCTGCCGCAGCAGCGTGTCGATGACGAGGTCCAGGTCCGAGTCGGCGGCCCGGGACAGGCACGCGGAGAGGCGGGCGACGGACTCGTCGCTGTCGGTGCCCGGCGTCTCGACGAGACCGTCGGTGTAGAAGGCCAGCACGAGCCCGGGCGTCAGCGGGATGTCGGCGACGGGGTAGACCGCGTCGGGGTCGATGCCCAGGAGCGGGCCGGGTGTGATCTCCAGGGGAGCCGTACGGCCGTCCGGCTGCCGCAGGAGGGGCGGCGGATGGCCGGCGCTCGCGACCCGCAGATGACCCTCCGCGAAGTCCAGGTGGGCGTAGAGACAGCTGGTGAAGAGGCCGGGGTCGAGGTCGGTGAGCAGCCGGTTGGTCGCGGACAGGACGATGTCGGGAGCGGTGCCGAGCGTGGCGTGGGCGTGGACGCCCGCCCGCACCTGCCCCATCAGCGCGGCGGCGGCGACGTTGTGCCCCTGGACGTCGCCGATGACGGCCGCGGCGGCGCTGCCGCCGAGCCGGATCACGTCGTAGAAGTCGCCGCCGATGTCCATTCCCCGGGTGGCCGGAAGATACCGGGCGGCGACATCGAGGCCCGGGACCAGGGGAAGGGTGTGCGGCAGCAGCGCCTGCTGGAGGCCGTGGGCGAGCTGGTGCTTGATGTCGTAGAGCCGGGCGCGGTCCAGAGCCTGCGCGACGAGTCCGGCGAGCGAGGACATCAGCGCGCGCTCCTCGGCCGAGAACGCGTGGGGCTGGTCGTACGTCAGGACGCAGCAGCCGACCGCCCGGCCGGAGATGATCAGCGGCAGGAACGCCCATGCCTGCTTGCCGCTGACCGGGGCCGCCTCCGGGTAGATCCGCCGCAGCTCCTCGGGGTCGGCGAAGAACGAGGGGATGCCGGTCGAGAGCGTGCGCCCAGCCGGCGTGAACTCCGTGTCCATCGGCAGGCCGTCCAGACGCTCGATGGCCTCGGGGGGATAGCCGCGGTGCCCCGTGATCCGCAGCCGGCCGGCGTCCTCGGCGGACAGGACCAGGCCGTTCGCGCCGAAGGCCGGCATGATCTGGTCGGCGACCAGGTCGACGACGTCCTGGACGCCCACGACCTCGGTGAGGGCGGCGGCCAGGTGCATGAGCTGGTAGAGCTGCCCCGCGCGGGCGGGCGTGGCGGTACGCGTCGAACGCCGCGGGGCCGGTGAGGGCGGAGGCTGCGCGCCCGTGGGGACGATCCGCACGCTGATGCCGCTGGCGTCCGGATAGAGATGGAAGTCGAGCCAGCGGTCGGGCGGGCGGCAGGCCGTGAAGGAGACGGGTTCGCGGCTGATCACCGCCGCGCGGTAGCGGTCCTCGTAGGTCGGGTCGTCGAGCCACGGGAGGGACAGCCACGGCAGGGTTCCCAGCAGTTGCGCGGCGTCGCGGCCCAGCAGTTCGCACCCTCCGGAGGTGACGTAGCTGATGCGTCCTTCCAGGTCCAGCGAACAGGAACCGCCCGGCAGCCGCTCGGCGAAGTCGGCGGCCGCCCGGGCGGGGCCGGCGGGCCTGCCCCCGGCCTCCACCGGGATGACGCGGGGCGGCGCGGCGCCCCCCTCGACCGGTCCGCCGGACTCGAGGGCCTCGTCGAGGAGCCGGGCCAGGCGACGGCAGTGGGAGGCGATGTGGCCGCGTTCCCGGCGGCTCATGCGCGCGGGCCTGGTGGGCGGCCACATGAGCAGGAGTGACCCCCAGGGCCGACTGCCGGTGACCGGAGCGGCGGCGAGCGACAGCGGGTAGGGCAGCGCCATGGCCGTACGCGGGTAGAAGCGGGCCATCTCCTGCTGGCTGCCCACCCAGACCATGTGGTTCTCGCGCACGGCCTCGGCCACCGGGGCGGGGGCGTTCATCGGGACGCGTGCCCAAGGAGCGGCGAACTCCATCGGCGCGCCGCACAGCGTCTCCAGGTGCAGGACCCGCTCGTCCGGGTCCAGGAGATAGACGGCGCCGATCGACGCGCCGGTCTTGCGGGCCGCCTGCGCGAGCGCCTGGTCCAGCGCGGCGGCGGTCGGGTGTGCGGTGGGGGCGGCCGCACCCCCGGCCGTATCCGTGCCGTCGGCGGGATCCGCGGCGGCGTACCGGGGCGTCCCGTCCGCCGGACCGGCGGCGTCGTGCGGATCGGCGGCGTCGTGCGGATCCGTGCCGCCGGCCGCGTCCGCGCCATCCGCCCGATCGCTAGCATTCGTCACGGAGGCACCTCCAGCGTCGCGGCCGGTTTCCTCCCCGTCCCGCCGTCCCCACGGACCGCCGGACCCTTGGAGCCATTATCGCGCTCGGCGGCCCGCGGGCGGCGCCCGGCCCGATCAGACGGGCTGAGGACGACCGAAGAGCACGTCGTAGCCGACGGGCAGCTGGAGGAGGATCCGGCTCATCAGATCGTCTCCGGCCAGGTCGGCCACGACGCCGAGCACCGCACGGACGTCGGACGGCGCCGTCGTCTCGTCGGCCCCCTCGATCCACGCGGCCGTGGCCCGGACGAACCTCTCCGGCGGCAGCGGCTCACGTGCCTGGAGGGGGTTGAGCAGCACCGTCGCCACGGTCTCGGGGAGCCGCTCGGCCAGTTCGGACCGGACCTCGCCCACCAGATGGGCGCCGAGCAGGGCGAGCACGACACGGATGGCGCGTTCGGCCTCGTCCGGTGAGGCGTAGGCGCCGCGTTCCTGGACCTGACGCAGCAGCGCGTCCTCGTGCGCAGGCATGCTGACCTCCCACACGTCGGGATGCACATGTCGGACACCCTGCCTATATACCTCCGCGCGTCAGAGCTGACAACCACCGGCCGACGCCGGATCGGCGGTGTACGGCGAGGGCTCGGCCTCGTCGCCGAGGTAGCGGGGATCGTCGCCCTGGCGCAGGTCGAGCATGTCGAGGAGCCGCGCCAGATCGGCGGGTCCGGTGGCGCGCTGGGCGACGGCCAGCCGGGCGGCGCGTCGCTGGGCGGCCGTCGTCGAGGGGGCCCGGTCGTTGCCTTCTGCTCGCTCCATGAGCAGATCCGACCACGGCCCCGCCGCCCGCGCAGCCCGACGGGCGCCGCGCACGCGGCGGGGGCGGCGTCCGCTGGTCCGTCCGGCGGATCCGGCCCGGCGTCGCCGGCGCGGCCCGTGGCCGGCGGTCTCCGAGGTGTCAGCCGCGCGCGGGAGGCGCCGTTGCGGAGGCGCGTGCTCCGCCGGAGCGCCGACCAAGTCCACTGCTACGCAAGGGAGTAGAACCCGTGACACCCCGCCTCGGGGCGCCCGGCTCCGTATGATTGCATCATGCATCCTCTTGTCGCCGCCGCGCCCCTGCCTCCGACCGCCTCCCGATTCGCGGGAGTCGCCGCGTCGCCCGTACGGGAGATCCTGGCGCTCACCGCCCGCCCTGACGTCATCTCCTTCGCCGGCGGCCTTCCCGCCCCCGAACTCTTCGACGTCCCCGGCCTGCGCTCCGCCTACGACCGGGTCCTGACGGACAGCCCGGGGCGAGCCCTGCAGTACTCCACCACCGAGGGGGACGCGGATCTGCGTTCCGCCGTCGCCGAGCGGCTGACGGTGCGGGGCCTGCCCACGGAAGCCGACGACCTGGTGATCACCACCGGCTCCCAGCAGGCGCTCACGCTGATGGCCACCGCCCTGCTGGAGCCGGGCGCCGTCGTGCTGGTCGAGGACCCCTGTTATCTCGCCGCCCTGCAGACCTTCGGGTTCGCCGGCGCGCGTGTCGTCCCCGTGCCGACCGACGACGACGGGATCATCCCCGCCGCTCTGGAGGAGATCGCCGGACGGGAGCGGGTCACGATGCTGTACCTCATCCCCACCTTCCAGAACCCCACCGGCCGTACGCTGCCCGGGTCCCGCCGCGCCGCCGTCGCCGAGGCCGCGGCGCGCCACGGCTTCTGGATCGTCGAGGACGACCCGTACGGCGAACTGCGGTACGACGGTGACCCGGTGCAGTCGGTCGCCTTCCTCCCCGCGGCGGCCGACCGCACCGTCCTGCTCGGCTCGTTCTCCAAGGTCATGGCGCCGGGGCTGCGCCTGGGCCATCTGCGCGCGCCCGCCGCCCTGCGCCGCTCGTGCGTGATAGCCAAGCAGGCGGCCGACCTGCACACGTCCACCATCGATCAGGCGGCCGCCGCGCGTTATCTGCGCGACAGCGACCTGGACGCCCACATCGGGACGATGCGCACCGTCTACCGTGAGCGCCGGGACGCCCTGCTGGCCGGCCTTCCGGCGGCGCTGCCGGTGGGCAGCCGGTGGAACCGTCCCGAAGGCGGCATGTTCGTCTGGGTGAACCTCCCGGAGGGGTACGACGCCACGGAGTTGCTGACGACCGCCGTCGGCCACCGGGTCGCGTACGTGCCGGGGGCGCCGTTCTACTCGGGCGCACCCGACAAGGGGGCGGTGCGCCTCTCGTTCACGACGCACTCGCCCGAGGAGATCGGCGAGGGGCTGCTCCGGCTGGCGAGGGCCTTCGCCTGACGGCGGCGGCCCTCACCCGCGGGCGCGTGAGGGCGGCGGCCCTCACCCGCGGGCGCCCCCGCTGTCCTGGCGCGATGACGGTGGGTGACGCTCTGGGATGCGCGGGTGAACGGCCGCTGCTTCTCTGAGGGCATCCGCTCACCCCCCAGATCCCAGGAGTGATCATGAGCGTTGCAGGAGAGTCCGGCGGCCGCGTGCAGCAGCTGCGCCAGAAGGCGCAGGAGATGGAGCAGGCCGCCGACCGTGCCACCGACCCGGACGAGCGTCAGCGGCTCAAGGACCGGGCCCGCCGGCTCCAGGAGCAGAGCAAGCGCGAGGCGGAGATGGGCGGCATGACGGACCCCATGTGACGGCTCCGCGCCGGCCGGCCGGTGGCAGCCCCGCGGGGGGCCGCCACCGGCCGGCCGTCTGCCGGGGGAGCCCCCGGGGAGAACGGCTCGGGGATCGCGGTTCGACATTGCTGATATGGGCATGTCAGCCGCGACCCTGTCGTTCTCCTCAGGAGGCCCCGCTTGAAGACGAGTTCGCGGATCCGCAGACTGGCGTTCACCCTCGGCGCGTCCGTCACCCTGGTCCTCGCGGTACCCGGCAGCGCGCTCGCCGCGCCCCCACCGTCCCTGCCCGGCAACGCCGACGGGCTCGAGCAGACCTTCCAGCCCGCCTACGACTACGACACGGACGGCTGCTATCCCACCCCCGCCATCGGACCCGACGGGACCGTCAACGGCGGCCTCAAGCCGTCCGGCGCCGTCAACGGGCAGTGCCGCGACGCCGGGGACCTGCGCAACACCAACGGATACGCGCGCTCCGCGTGCAACAACGGCTGGTGCGCGATCATCTACGGCCTGTACTTCGAGAAGGACCAGGCGGTCGCCGGCAGCGGGCTCGGAGGCCACCGTCACGACTGGGAGCACGTCGTGGTGTGGGTGCAGGACGGCGTGGCCCGCTATGTCTCGACCTCCGCCCACGGCTCCTTCACCGTCCACGCGCGTGACCGGATCCGGTGGGACGGCACCCACCCCAAGATCGTCTACCACAAGGACGGCATCGGTACCCACTGCTTCCGCGCCGCGAACGGCAACGACGAGCCGCCCGAGAACCACGACCACGTCTGGCAGTTCCCCACCCTGGTCGGCTGGAACGGCTATCCCCCGACCGTGCGGGACAAGCTCGTCCAGGCCGACTTCGGCAGCGCCGTCTTCGGCCTGAAGGACGGCAACTTCGCCTCCCACCTCGCCAAGGCGAAGCCGCCCGCCGTCCCCTTCGACCCGTACGCCTGACGCGCCCCGCACCTGACGCGCCCTGTGCGGGGCGGGGGCCTCGCGGTCCCGCCCTCCGCACCGCGGCCGGCCGCCCCGCCACCGGCCGCCCGGGGCCGGACGGCGGTGAAGGAGCCCCGCCGCCCCGGGCCGGACGGCGGTGAAGGAGCCCCGCCGTCCCGCCCGGCCGCTTCCGCACCTCGCGCGTCACACCAGGCAACCCCCGCACGCCGGTTGCCCTCCTCCGAGGCGAAGGAGGCGCCCCGGGCGACTGCGGCGCGCCTCGACGTGACCGACGATGAGGACGACCGCTTTGATACGTGTCACACGCGCGGTGACCACGGCACTGGCGTTACTGGCGCTGACCGCCGCGGCGCCGGGACCGGCGCACGCCCAGCCGTCCCCCGGGCCCCGCACGACAGCGCCCCGGACCCCGTACCACGCCGAAAACCCGCCCGAGGGCTGGCGGTTCACCGGAACGGGCGCCGACAGGCAGCTCGTCTGGACCGCGCCCGAGCCGGTGCCCATGGGCGACGCCCGGATCGAGTTCCACGCCGGCGACCGTCCACTCGGCCGGCCGACCGCCTCGCGTGACCGGCGGACGTACCGGCTCACCCTCGGCGACACCCCGATCCGGACGGTCGCGGAGCTGCGCGTGACGGCCGGCGGCCGCCGCCTGGACGCGGCCGACGCCGAAGGCGCCCCCCGCCGTCCGTCCGCGCGTGCCCTGCCGCCCGCCACGCCCCGGGGGCAAGCGCCGGCCCACCCCGTCGACCCCGGACTCCCCGGCCGCTTCCGCACCGTCGGCGGTGAGTACACCCTCGACCCCGTGCGCCTGCCGGGCTTCCCCGCCCCCGTCGAGATGCGCGCCACCGTGGTCGGGCCGGCCGGCGCGCCCGGGCGGCGTCCGCTGGCGCTGTTCCTCCACGGCCGGCACGCGACCTGCTACACCACCGCCGGAGAGGTGACCGGCGACTGGCCGTGCGCGCCCGGCGCCCGGCCGGTCCCCAGCCACCAGGGCTATCTGCGGGCCCAACGGCTCCTGGCCTCGCAGGGATACGTGACGGTCTCCATCGCCGCCAACGGAATCAACGGCCAGGACCACCTCGCCGAGGACGGGGGAGCGCAGGCCCGCTCGTCGCTGGTACGGCTCCATCTGTCCCGCTGGGCGCAGTGGGCCGCCGGCCGCCCCGGCGCCCCGTCCGCCGTCCGCGCGGCCTCGCCCGCCGACCTGTCACGGGTGCTGCTCGTCGGCCACTCGCGCGGGGGCGAGGGCGTCAACCGGGCCGCGCTCGACAGCCTCTACCCGCCGCCCGCGGACCAGGACGGCCACCGGGGACCCGTGCGCTGGACCATCCGCGGCAACGTCCTCATCGGCCCCACCGTCTTCGGTCAGAACCCCGTCCCCGACGTCCCCTCCACCACGATCCTCCCCGGCTGCGACGGGGACGTCTCCGACCTCCAGGGCGAGATCTACGTCGACGGCACCCGAGGGGTCGGCCGCGGCGCCGCGCTGCACAGCGCGGTCTACATGGTCGGCGCCAACCACAACTTCTTCAACAGCGAGTGGACCCCGGGACAGGCCCAGGCACCGGCCGACGACGACTTCTGGTCCGACGACACCCCGGACCCGGTCTGCACGCCGGGGACGAGGACCCGGCTCACCGCCGAACGGCAGCAGGCCGCCGGCGCCACCTACATCGCCGCGTCGGCCCGGCTGTTCGTCGCCGGCGACGACCGGGTGCGTCCGCTGCTCGACGGTACGGGCCGGCGCGCCCCCTCCGCCGACCCCGCCCTGGTCCTCACCCACGCCGTCGGCGCCCACCGCACCCCGGCCTTCCTGCCCGGCCCCTCGGCCACCGTGTCCGGCGGCCGGACCTGCGCCCAGGTCCACCCCGACCCGGCCCGCGCCTGCCTTCCGCCGGACGCGGGCGGCCAGTCGCCGCACTTCGCCTCGTGGGAGACCTCGCCCGAGCCGGGCCGCGACGCGATCGCGATGCGGTGGACGAACGCGGGCGCCCCGACGGCGGTACGCGCCGCGCGCCCCTTCTCCCTCGCCGGCAGCGAAGCCCTGGCCCTGCGCGTGATCGTCCCGCCCGGCTCCACCGGCACGCGGCTCGACGTCGCCCTCGTCGACACCTCGGGCCGCCGTGCCCTGCTGGGCCGGGCCGGCGTCGACGGCCTCCCGGGCAGCGAGCGGACCGCCTCCCACTGGGCGCGCGAGATCCGCGTCCCGCTGTCCGCCGCCGCCCGGACCGGCCTCGACCTCACCCGGGTCACGACCCTCGAACTGACCCCGCGCAGCCGCGAAGGCCGGGCCTGGCTCATGGACGCCTGGGGGTGGCGCCCGGGCACCCCGGCGGTCCGCCCCGCCCTCATGCCCCGCGTCGACATCGGCCGCCTCACGGTCGACGAGGGGGACTCCGGAGTCCGGACCTACCGTGTCCCGGTGCGCGTCACCGGAAGCGGCAGCGGCCAGGTCCGCTTCTTCGTACCCCGGCCGGGCACGGACGAGGTCGTCCACCGGACCGTCACCGTCCGGCCGGGCGGCGGCTCCGTCGACGTGCCCTTCGCGGTCCGCGGCAACGACCGCTACGGCCACGACCGTTCGCAGGAGGTGTTCGTGAAGGCGGTGCGCGGTGCGGTCGTCGGTTCGCACCACGGCGGGGTGACCGCACGCGACGACGACCCCATGCCCACCGTCACCCTCACCCCGGTCGCGGACGACGTCACCGAAGGCAAGGCGCTGACCTGGAGGGTCACGCTCTCCTCCGCCGCCGACGCGGACGTCGCCGGCGAGCTCGCCCTGCTGCCCCTCGCCGGCGGCGCGGAGCTGTCCACCGCCGACGTCGACCGCCGCTGGCTGGAGGAGCTGTTCGGCGAGGCCCCCGATCCCGCCCGGCCGCTCTCCTCGGTCGTGGACCGGCCGTCCCTGCCGGTGACCGTCCCCGCGGGGCGGACGAGCACGGAGGTGACCGTCCCCACCGTCGCGGACCGGCTGAGGGAACCCGAGGAGCTCCTCCGCGGCCGCTTGATCACCTACGACGAGACCTGGGAGCCGCGTCCCGGACCGGAGTTCACCGGATCGGTGCGCGACGCCTCGTAACGCCCGTCGACCGCCCCGCCGTCGGCGCACGGACCCCACCGGGGAACCGTGCGCCGACGCGTGTCCGAACGTCCTTCCGGGGTACGCGCATCTTCCTGGAGCAGTACGGAGTTGGGGGGATTCATGACGCCGCGTATCGGATGGCGCCGCACCACGGCCGAGCAGCCGGAGCAAGCGACTCCACAGGCGCCCGCGGAGAAGGCGGAGGCCCCGCGAACCGGGCCGGGCCCCGTCATGCGCGTCCTCGTCACGGTCCTGGCCCTCGCGGCGATGGTGGCGTTCGGCGTCGTCCTCGCCCGGCTGACCCTCCAGCCGTCACCGGCCTCGGAGGTGCTCACCCATACGAACCTCCGGCCGGGCGACTCGATCCGGGCCTACCTCTCCCAGCCGGCTTTCCGCGACACCGTCAAGCAGCTCGGCGGAAACGTGCTCCTGGGCGTGCCCTTCGGCCTGCTGCTGCCGGTCGTGTCCCCGCGCACCCGCGGGTTCGTCCGCATCGCGCTGCTGACGGTGGTGACGATGCTCCTGGTCGAGCTGGTCCAGGGGGCCCTGATCACGGGACGCGCCTTCGACATCGACGACGTGCTGCTCAACACGGGTGGCGCCCTCCTCGGCTACGCCCTGGTGGGCCGCCGTCTGGGCAGGGCGGTGCACCCGCGGCGCAGGCGCCGGTGGTGGGCGCCGCGCCGCACCTGACCCGGGACGGGTACGACCCGACCCCCTACCGCGCTCCGGACGACGGGCGCGGCGAACCGATCTTCGCAGGAGGAGATGTCCATGGACGCCGGAAGGAACGGCGCGACGCCGACGGACGAGCGGCGCGAGGAGACGTACGGCGAGAGAGCCGGCGGCACGGCCGCAGTGCCCGGCCAGCGGGCCGACGACAGGCCGGACGGCCGGGCCGAGACGGAGGTCGAACGCGCGGACCGGCGCTGGCAGGAACTCATCCAGGAGATACGGGTCGCCCAGACCGGTGTGCAGATCCTCCTGGGATTCCTCCTCACGGTGGCCTTCACACCGCTGTTCCAGGGATTGGAGCAGACCGACAAGACGATCTACATCGTCACCGTCGTCCTCGGGTCCCTCGCCACCGGCGCTCTGATAGGACCGGTCCCGTTCCACCGGATCGTTTCCGGCCGGCGCATCAAGCCGCAGGCAGTCGTCTGGGCGTCCCGGCTGACCTTCACGGGACTGATCCTGCTCCTCGCGACCCTGACGTCGGCGCTGTTCCTCATCCTCAGGGTGGCCACCCACGACCCGTACGTGCCGTGGCTCGTCTCCGGCGTCCTGCTCTGGTACCTGCTCTGCTGGTTCGTGCTGCCGCTGTGGGTGCGCATCCGCTACACCAGCGGCGACTGAGGCCGCCACAGGTACGGGCGAGTCCTTTACCGGACGGCACCGGGTCCGCACCCGGTGCCGCGCCGACGGGCCGAGGGCGGCCACCGGTTCGGGTGAACCACCGTGTGACCGGCGCGGGGCGTGGAATGCGTCCCACACCAGTCCGCACCACACCACAGTGGAGGAACCCATGCGTCGCCTCGCCGTCACCGCCGTCCTCGCCCTCGCCGCGCTCTCCCTCGCGTCGGCCGTCCCCGCCGCCGCCGACGAGCGGGAGTGGGAGTACACCAGCAGCTTCGAGGTCCACGTCGGGGGCGTGCACATCGTCGAGAACGTCGACTACGAGGAGGAGTTCTCGACCGGGGAGTGAGGACCGGGGGCCGGCAACGGCCGGGGGGCCGACGGCGCCCACCCCGCACGGGGTGGGCGCAGAACGGAAGAGCGTCGGGGA
>NZ_JBFASK010000019.1:0-151508 GCF_040677675.1 Streptomyces sp. NPDC053755
CCCGATAGAAACTCACCCCAGGAAGTGAGTTCCTAAAAGAGACTGACCAGTCACGGGGGGTGGGCGCCGTATGAGCGGGACACGAGCGATCCCGGAGCACGACCGACGCGACGACGAGCAGGAGACCTCGCCGCCGGGTGTCTTCTGGCGCTACTGGGCCGCCGCCACCGTCAGCGGGGCGGGCACCGCCGTCACCGCCCTCGGCCTGCCGCTCGTCGCCCTCACCGTCCTCGACACCACCGCCTTCGAGGTCGCCCTGCTCGCCGCCGCCGGACAGGTCTCGTGGCTGCTGCTCAGCCTCCCGGCAGGCGTCGTCGCGCAGCGCGTACCCCTGCGCGGACTCCAGGTCGCGCTCGACCTCGTACGGTTCGCCGCGCTGGGATCCCTGCCGCTCGCCTGGTGGCTCGGCACCCTCACCTATCCGCACCTGCTGTTCGCGGCCCTCGTCACCGGCGCGGCGACGGTGCTCTTCGACATCGGCAACTCCACCTTCCTGCCCGCCGTCGTCCCGTCCCGGCAGCTGGCCGCCCGCAACAGCGTCATGTCCGGCACGCACGCCGTCACCGACACCGGCGGCCCCTCGCTCGGCGGAGCCCTGATCGCGGCGACCGGCCCGGTCGGCGCGCTCGTCGTGGACGCCGCCAGCTACCTTGCCTCCGCGGTGCTCCTGCGCACCCTCCCCGAGAGCCGCCCGGTGCCCCGCACCGGCGAGAGCGCGCTCCAGCTGATGCGCGAGGGCTGGCGCTACGTCACCGGCCACCCGGTCATGCGGCCCTGCATGATCTGGGCGACCGCCGCCAACTTCCTCAACGCGGCCCTGGTCGCCCTCACCCCCCTCTACCTGGTCCGCGAAGCCGGCCTCGATCCGGTACAACTCGGTCTCGTCCTCGCCATGGACGGGGTCGGTGCGCTCGCCGGCGCCGCCGTCGCCGTCCGCGTCACCACACGCCTGGGCACCGCACGGGGCATCATCGCGGCCGACCTGGCCGGCGGCGCGCTGCTCCTGCTCGCACCGCTGACCACGTCGCCGGGCGACGCGTACTGGTTCGCGCTCGGCAACGCCGGCTTCGCGTTCGGCACCGTCATCGGTTCGATCACCACCCGCACCTACCGGCAGACCCAGTCGCCCCCGGAGCTGCTGTCCCGGGTGATGGCCACCGTCCGCTTCGTCTCCTGGGGCGCGCTGCCGCTCGGCGCGCTCACCGCCGGCGTCCTCGCCACCCGCGTCGGTGCCCACACGGCCCTCTGGGCCGTCTGCGCCGCGGCCCTCCTGCCCTCGCTCTACCTCTTCTCCACCGGGGTGGGCCGCCACCGCGACCTCGTCCGACGCCCGGACTTCACCGGATGAGCGGATCCGGAGTCCCGGCGGCGACGTCCCTGAGCAGTTCGCGCGGGCGGGGTGCCGCTCGGGCGTGGAACACGGCGCGGACGACGCCCACGGCCTGTCCGTGCGCGTACGCGATGGCCCTCTCGGTGACAACGCCACGACGGCCCCGGCGCCCGATCCTCCGGGCGCCGGAGCCGTCGCAGGTGTCCGGCACCGTTCAGCGCCGGGCGGTCACACCCTGCGGGAGCCACAGGTCACACTTGTGGTCCTCGGGGAACGTCGTCGATGCCGTGATCGCCTCGGGCGCGAGCACCTGCACCTTCGGATACTGGTTCCAGCGGGGGGCGTCGGCCGCGTACGGGAGGCCCGTGCGGGCGAAGCCGGTCCAGTAGCCGAGCATCCTGGAGGCCAGGGCGTTCTGGGCGGGGGTGCCCGAGACGCCGCCGAAGACGTAACGGATCTCGGAGCCGTGCGGAGCGCCCAGGGGGAAGCTGACCGGCAGACCGAGGTAGTCCACGGCGCCGCGGTCGGCGAACTCGTACTGGTAGGAGCGGGTGTAACCGGCCATCAGCCGCGCCGCGCGGGACTGGAGGCAGGAGAACTGCGCGTCGGTGAGGATCGCGCCGAGCGCCTCGGCGGGGGAGCCGTGGTCCGACAGCGGGTAGCGGGCCAGGATCGCGTCGGCACGGTCGCCGTACAGGGCGCGGACGGCCACCGGGTACCCGGCCGGGGTGAGCTGGCGACCCGCCAGGTCGTAGGTGGACGCCACGGTGAGCCGGCCCTCGTCGGCGGTCGTACCCTGCAGGACGGGCACGCGGTGGAACCTGCCGCTCGCCAGCGCGTCGGTGATCTGGAGCGGGACGACCCGGCCGTCGACGTTCGGGACCCAGCGGGCGGTGGGGCTCGTCGAGGCCGTGAGCAGCTCGCCGGCCGGCTTGCCGCGCAGGCACGCGACATCGGCGCAGCCCAGGGAGTCGGCCCAGGTCGCACCGGTGCGCTGCTGCGACTCCTGGGTGGGCAGCGGGAAAGCGCAGCCCGACTGGGCGATGGCACGGTCGAAGAGGCCGGCCGCGCGGGGGGAGACGAGGTGCTGGCACACGCTGCCGCCACCCGCCGACTCGCCGAAGACCGTGACGTTGCCGGCGTCGCCGCCGAAGGCGGCGATGTTCTGCCGCACCCAGCGCAGGGCCGCCTGCTGGTCGAGGAGGCCGTAGTTGCCCGAGACGCCCTCCGCCGACTCTCCCGCCAGGCCCGGATGGGCGAGGTAACCGAAGGCGCCGAGGCGGTAGTTGAGGGTGACGACGACCACGTCACCCCGGGCGGCCAGTTCTCCGCCGTCGTAGAAGGCACCGGAACCGATGGTGAAGCCGCCGCCGTGGATCCAGACCATCACGGGCCGGTCGCGCAGGGAGCGCTCGGCGGGTGTGTGGACGTTGAGGTAGAGGCAGTCCTCGCTGGGGGTGCCCGGTCCTGCCAGATCACCCCAGGGGGTCGACGAACCCGTCTGCATACAGGGGTTGCCCGGGGCCGTGGCGTCCCGGACGCCCGTCCAGCGCGCGGGTGCGGCGGGCGGCTTCCAGCGCAGGCCGCCGACGGGCGGCGCGGCGTACGGGATGCCGAGGTAGTCGTCGGCCCTCTCGCCCGCCGTTCCCCGCACCTGCCCGTATCGGGTGGTGACGGTCTCGTCGTCGGCCGCCGCGGCGGGCGCGGCGCCCAGCCCGGCCGCCGACAGCAGGAGCGCGCTCGCCAGCACGCCCCGTAAGCGGCGCCTCCACGACGGCGATCGTCGCGCCGTCCTCGTCTTGTGCCTCGTGTACGGACCGGGCATCGGTACCTCCGTGCGGGAGTCGGTGACAGGGGCACCGCAGTCTCGGCGCCCACGACGCCTTTCGCATCGCGCGAATCACCAGTCATGCCCACGAGCGGCCCGGCACCGGAGGAGTTCTCACCGGGTGTGCGCGGCCTGCAACCGTGGACGAAACCAGGGCTGGGCCCTGCGTGACGGCGAGACCAGAACCTGCCGGCAGCGAGGGATGCCCACGGGACCCCGACCACGACCTTGTGCCTCGCCGCACGCCCGCCCCGGCTCGTCCGCCGGCCGCCACGGGGGACCGCCCCCAGGGCGGCAGCGGTTGAGCTGTGCAGGTGCAAGGCGTGGACCTCGCCCCTGCTGCTTGTCGCCCCCCGGCCCCCGCGCCACCGAGTCGTCGGGGGAGGGGACGACGGCGGAAGGCCGCCCGGGTGCCCCCGAGCGGCCCTCCGTCGAGGTGTCATCGCACGCGATCAGGCCAGAGGCACGGCGTCGATCACCCGCTGCGGAACCGTCCACACCCCGCTGGCCGTGTCCGTCGGACTCCGGCGTCCCTCGGTGATCAGCCATACGGCCGGGGAGTCCGGGGACTTCAGCCGGGTGCCGTCGGCGAACTCCGTGGACAGCGACTGCCAGACCCGGTTCGGCACCACCTGCATGGGCACGTTCGCGTACCCGCTCGCCGTCAGCTCCTCCATGCTCTGGAACGGAACCTTCGCCCCGCCCACGACCGCCGCCTGGCTCAGCGAGCCGGCGTCCTTGATGCGGGTGCCGTCGGCGATCTTGGTGGTCATGGCGTCCCACACGCGGGCGGGGACGACCAGGCGGGTCTTGGCGCCGTAGCCGGCTTGCTGGAGTTCGTCCATGGTGTGGAAGTCGACGCGGGCGCCGCCGATCACCGCGGCTTCCGAGGTGGCTCCGCTCTTGGCGATGCGGGTGCCGTCGGCGATCTTGGTGGTCATGGCGTCCCACACGCGGGCGGGGACGACCAGGCGGGTCTTGCCGCCGTACCCGGCGTCGTTGCGCTCCGCCTCGGTGTGGAAGTCGACGCGGGCGCCGCCGACCACCGCGGCCTCCGACGACCAGCCGCTCTTGGCGATGCGGGTGCCGTCGGCGATCTTCGTGGTCATGGCGTCCCACACGCGGACGGGGACGACCTCACGCGCCTTGCCGCCGTACCCGGCGTCGTTGCGCTCCGCCTCGGTGTGGAAGTCGACGCGGGCGCCGCCGACCACCGCCGCCTCCGACGACCAGCCGCTCTTCGCGATCCGGGTACCGTCCGCGATCTTGGTCGGGAGGGCGTCCCACACACGGTCGGGAATGGTCCACATCCGCTTCTCGCCGAACCCGCAGGCGATCAGCTCGTCCATCGACACGAACGCCACCTTCGCCCGGCCGACGATGCCGGCCTGCGAGCTGCTGCTCGCCTTCTTCACGCGCGTGCCGTCCGCGATCCGGTCCGGAATGAGGCTGAACGCCCGGCCCGGCAGCGAGCGGACCTTCGACGCCCAGTCGGTGCCGAAGCCGGAGTCGATGACCTCCTGCGGGGAGGCGAAGTTGACCCGCGCGCCGCCGATGATCGCCGCCACGGGAGTGCTTCCGCCGGTGCCCTGGATCAGGATGCCGTCGTCGGGCACGTCGGCCCGGATCATGTTGAACGCGCGCGTCGGGACCGTGCGGACCTTGTTCGCCCAGTCGGTGCCGAAGCCGGAGTCGATGACCTCCTGCGGGGAGGCGAAGTTGACCCGCGCGCCGCCGAGCATCATCGCCACAGGCGTCGGTACGCCGTTCGCGATGCCCTGGATGAGCGAACCGTCCGGCGGGATGTCGGCGTGGAAGTCGTTGAAGGCGCGACTGGGGATCGCGCGCACCCTCTCGCGCCAGTTCGTTCCGTATCCGGTCTCGACGACTTCCTCGGGCGAGGCGAAGTTGATGCGCGACCCGGCCACGAACATCGCCACCGGCGTCGAAGAACCGCCACCCGTGCCCTGGACGAGCGTGCCGTCCGCCGGGACGGTGCCGAGGTTGTTGAAGGAGAAGTCCGACACGATGACGACCTTGGAGGGCCAGTCCGTACCGTGGCCGGTGTCGACGACCTCCTGGGGTGAGGTGAAGTTGACGCGCGCCCCGCCGACGACCTGCGCGACGGGCGTGCCGTTGCCGCCGTTCCAGCCCTGCACCAGCGTCCCGTCGGAGGGCACCCGGTTCATGTGATCGCGGGCGTCGACCGACCAGTCCGAGATCTTGGGCGGACGGCCGCAGTTCACCGGGGAGTTGCAGTGCGACTGGTGCAGGGGCGCGCCTCCGGCGAAGATGTACACCCGGCCGCGCTGGTCGATGGCCGACGAGCCGTTGCGCGGTGTCTTCGGACCCGCGTCGATGACCGACTGGTACGTAGGGCGTGACGGGGAGTCGCAGATCCCACCGTCGCACGTCGCCTGCCAGACCGGCGCGCCGCCGACCATCTTGTAGATGCGCCGGGTGTCCGTGGTGTGCAGGAGCGTGCCGTCGGCCAGGCCGTGGACCGACGTCACCGGCTGCGGCTGCGGCGGAGCGGGCGGGTTGGTCGGACCGGGCGCCGTGCCGCCGCCCCGCCCCGTGCCCTGCGTGACCTTCTTGAACCCCTCGCTCTTGGGCAGGTTCACCCAGAGCGCGCTCTCGTGGCCCACGAAGTGTTCCATGCCGGAGTTGCATCCGGCCGGAAGCCACTCGCGCGTCAGGAAGACGCGCTCGGTGAAGATGCCGTACGAGACGTAGGTGATCTCGTGGGACGGGGAGACGGTGTTGGTCTTCAGGCCCACCGAACTCGTCCAGGAGGCCTTCGCCCCGATCTGGAGCTCGACGTTGACCTTGGCCACGACGTAGTCGACCGACATGCCGGCCGTGAACTGGGTGCTGAGTTCGACGGTGTCGGACTTCGTGACGGTCACCTCGAGGTTGTCCCCGGGCGCCACCCGCCACGGCCCGTCGGACGCCTTGAAGTCCTCGTAGTGCTTGCTCACCTTCCAGGCGGTCGGCCCGCATGACACCGGGAGCGGCAGGGGTGGTGGATCGGCCTGCGCGACCTGGGGCGTCGTCGCCACCAGCCCGCCGGCCAGCAAGACGCCGGTCAGCGCGGTGAGCGCCGGCCGCAGGCTGTGTCTGAACATCGTGCCTTCTCTCGACAAGGGACAGCCCGCTCTCCCCCAGGGGGCCGGGCTCGGAAAGGAATGACTGACCAGTGGGGAGGTGACGTGACGCGCATCAGGCCGGACCGGTCCCGGCGCTGCTCCCGCGCGGTACCGCATTCCTTCGAAGGCATGCCGCGGCTGCGGTTTGGACAGCACAGATCGCCATACGAACGTTCCCCCCGTGGACAGCCGCACCCGTGCATCGCACGGGCGCCGGCTCCTTGGCGCAGTACAGCTCGGAGGTTAGACGCAGCCGCCGCGGGTCTGTCAAGATCCACCGGCGGAACGCCTTTCCGCGTCCGGCGCCACCTCGCGCGCTCTCGCGCCCGCGACAGGTTCCGGATCGGCGATACGAGCAGCGGTCGACCGGCCCGCCTGTCGCGAGGTGAGGAGTGGAGGCCGCGCGCTTCGCAGCGTCGTTCCCCTGCGGCCCCTCGGCACGCCGATACCGTCCGCTTCATCCTCTTGGAAGCATGGCTGTCCTGGCCTTCAACCAGTTGCTCAGGTCGCGTGAGCATTCCGCTCGGCGGCCGGCTGGGATCGGCCGTCGCCGAGCGGGGTCGTCCCCCCGCCGTGGATCGCATGGGGCCGGCTGCGCACCCCGCGGTGGCCCCCCTCGCCCGTTCCGCATAGCGCGGCCCACTGACAGCGCCTCAGGATGAGGGCGCGTCGAGCGGCCGCTCCAACCGCACCTCGGTCACGCTGACGCCGTCCGGAGCGCCGAACGCCTCGACCATCACGCCGTAGCCGATGTCGGTGAGCTCCAGGGCCAGGCGCTCGGCCCCCACGCGCAGATCGAGCCTTGCCACGGGCTCGCCATGGAAGTCCGGCATGCGGTGGATCCGCGCCGCCGGGTAGTTCAGGGTCGCCAGCTTGTTCCGCAGTTCCTCGTACGTGGCCGTGTCCGTCTTCGAGAACGCGTTGCTGATGCGCAGTTGGTGCCTTTCGGCGATGCACTCCTCTGTGGGATCGAGCGGCACCGCGTCGACCAGGACGGGCAGGGTGGAGTCAGGCGTGGGCTCCGCTGTCGTGGTGTCGGCCACAAAGGCCGATGCCACGCCATCGAAGTTGTCGGACACGTCCGGGGCACAGCCCTGCCAGATGAGGTCCGCCATCTCGAGGAACCGCACCTCCGCTTCGTCGTCGCTCGCCACGACGGCGCTGACAGCGGAGGTCTGAGCGGCGGTGGCGTTCTGCGCGCCGAACCCGGTCAGGACGACGAAACCGCCGAGCGCGGCCGCCAGCAAGGACTTCGGGAGGAAGATTGATCGCATGTCCGTACGATGCAGGCCGCGGATCACCGCCCACATGAGTACCCGTACCCATCCCACCGGAGCATCAGCTCACCAGCGCCACTGGGGGCACCAGATGTGCCGCCATCAGCAGCCGCGCAGGACCTCCTGACTGCTGACTGCTGACCGCCTGGCTGCCCCCCACCAGACCGCCGTGCCGGACGTCGACGGCGGCATGGGGTCACTCTCCGAACTGGTCGCGAGTGGGCCGGGCGCCTGCGCCTCGGCGGCCTGCTGATCCTCATCGAGGGCCGTACCCGCCACGCATGTCTGATCACCGACCAGACCGGTCAGGTGACCGGCCCTCGGCCGGGACGGGGGAGTGCGCGCGGGGCATCATGGGGTCATGAGAACGCGGCCTGTACTCGTCTACGACGGAGACTGCGGCTTCTGCACGGCATCGGCCGCCGCCGCACAGCGCCTGCTCCACGCCGCCTGCGAGTGCACCGCGTGGCAGAGCGTCGGCCTGGACTCCCTCGGCGTCACTCGGGAGCGCGCCGCGTACGAAGCGCTATGGGTGACCCCCGACGGCGCCGCGTACGGCGGGGCCCAGGCCGTGGCGAAACTGCTGCTGCGGGCCGGCAGAGGGTGGGCGGTCCTGGGAGCGGTCCTCCGACTGGCACCGGTGCGCTGGATCGCACACGCCGTCTACCGGATCGTCGCGAACAACCGAGGACGGCTGCCGGGCGGGCCGCGGGCATGCGCCGCCCCCGCCCCACGGCCCTCCTGATCTGCCTCCTGCCGGGCGGCACCGATCCACGACCAGGACCAGGATGCCGACGGGCCGCGCCCGGAGCAGCCACAGCCATCCGCCGGTCTCCAGACACCGCGCGCCGCGAAGGCCTGGGCCGCCGTGGCCGTGGCCGCGGCCTACCTCCATGCCTCGGGGCACCCGGTCAGGGTGACGTCGAAGGAGGCCGGCGACCTCGTCGAGCAGGTCGTGGACGGACGTGCCGGCGTGCGCGAGATCGCGGCTGTCCTGAAGGACTGGACCCGATGAGCGCCAGGACCGAGGCCGAGGCCAGGAAACGGACGTAGTCGGCGGCGATGCGGCCGGAATACGCCGAGGGGTGCCGCAGGACCCGCTCTCCGGTGGGGGTCCGCTGCTCGCCGCTGCCGGCAATGGTCCTCTTCCGACAGCGCCGGTGGAGCTGCCCCAGCGGTCGTCCACGAACGAAGAGGGACACGGCGGATCAGTCCGTGGTGTCGCGGACGTCCCTTCCCTGCTCGGCGAACGCCTTGAAGTCCTGCATGTGCTGGTGTGACTGCCTGCGGAAGGCGCCGGGCATCAGGAGTCCCACCAGCTTCATCAGAAAGCCGCTGAACCGGTATTCGTTCTCGCTCTCCCAGAGCGTGGTTTCCGGGCCGGCCTCGGTCAGCCGGTCGCGCACGGCACTCCACATGCCCTCGCCGACGATCTCGCGCTCGAAATGAACGACGCTTGTATGCGGGATCTCGCGCAGGTCTGCCGGCTCCCGGCGTGTGATGGTCTCGGTGCACTCGACCTGCCGCCGGCCCATCTGCATCACGACCCGCGACGTGGTGCCGAGCTGCCCGTGCTCCCCACTCAGCGGCTCGTGCAGCACCAGGCCCCGCAGCCATTTCGGCAGGTGCGCCGGGTCGGCGAGCAGCCGGGCCGCCTTCTCTCGCGGCAGGGCGATCTCGATGGCCACGGTGTATGTCATGGGGCGGATCATCTTTTCCTTCGTGGGCGGAGTGGGGGGCGGGGAGACGACGTGTTTTCGTACTGATGGTCGTGCTCCTCGGCTGAGGGCACTGCATTCTGTGTCCGTGAAGCAGAGCGCGCCTGCCGCCACGCCGTCGTGCTGCCGTCGTCCCGCCGATGGGCCGCGCGCCACCGCCGACCGCTCGTCACACTGCGGCCGGGTCCGGGGCACGCCGGGCGCTCCGAGCCCGGTCCGCTCGCCGTTCGGCGCCGCCGTCGTGCCGCCCGACGGCGCCTCGGCGGCGGCCGTTCACACCCTGTCGTTCACGCTCTACCGGACGGGCCGGGAAGGGTGGCGAGTTCGCTCAGGACGCGGGCCGCCGGTGCCGGGTCGACCAGCCACTTCAGGTGGCTGCCTTCCAGTGTGCGGACGTCGTAGGGGTTGTCGGGCGTCAGCTCGTCGCCCTCGCGGATCAGGCGGTCCTGGAGGGCGAGAGGCAGGCTCGCGTCGTCGGCCAGGCGGATGTAGGTCTTCGGTATGCGGCCCCAGGTCGCGGCCTGAGCCCGGTCCGCGGAGCCGCCGACGTCCAGGTTCTCGTCGGGCTGGAAGGTGTTCAGGAAGGTGAGGAACTGCTCGTCGGTGCCGTCGGCGAAGAACGCCGCCCGGAACGCCGCGAGCGCGCCCGGGTCCGCGGTGCGGAAGTTGACCCGGAGGAGGCCGAGTTCGGCAGGATTCCCGGCCAGTGCCGAGGCGAAGGCGGCGGGGTCGACCGTGGCCATCTCCGGTTCGCCGTAGTAGTCGTTGACGTCGAGACGGACCGGGCACCAGGCCGCGACGTAGACGATGCGGTCGATCAGGTCCGGGCGTGCGTTGGCCGCGGCCGTGACCGTGGCGCCGCCCCGGCTGTGGGCGACGAGGATCACCGGGCCGTTGCGCTTCGCCCGCTCGAGGATCCCTATGAGATGCGCGACATTGTCCGCGAGGGTGACGCCCTTGATCGAGCCGGGCGCCGTGGCGAGCCCCTCCGGGTCCTGCGGTGACTGGTAGGCGTGGGTGAACGTCGCCTGGAACCCGTGGCCCGGCAGGTCGACGGCGACCGAACGGTGTCCCAGGAGGCCGAGTTCGGCCTGGAGGGGCGCGAAGGAGAAGGAGTTCGCGAAGGCTCCGTGCACCAGTACGTACGTAGGCTGCATCTCTGTATTCGCTTTCCGGCCCCGCCGCGGTCCGGCGTCGGCCATGGTGTGCCCCGGCGCATGCGGCCGGCTCAGGGAAGGGAACGGCCCCCCGCCCGCGGCACATTGTTGTTCCCTGCGCGGGCCGTGTCGCGCGGCCGGCTGTGGTGAACCGCTGCGCGTGGCGGGCAGGGGTGTGTTCGTCGGAGGTCCCAGGATTCCCATGATCCGGCCGAAGATCAACCTCTGCGCGCTCTGCCGCTCCCGGGTCTCGGCCCATCTTCGATGGCTGCCCGTCCCCGACAGGACCACCAGCCTGAGCAACTGCCGAACAGTCACCGGCAGGGCGATGTCCTCAGGCGTCGTCTCCTGTGGCGGATCAGCGGTGAGGGATAGCCCCACTCCCCGCACGGCTCATCCGTGCGACCGCGAGAGCGATCACGCCACTGTGGGCCTGACTGGCGGCGCCGCGGAGGCCGCGCAGCGGGGGCTCCGCGGCGCTGGAGGCTGAGAAGCTCGACGCGCCCGTCAGTGGGACGGCGCCGGGACGGATGCCGCTCCAGTCGCGTACTCGTGCGTCGGTTGCCAGGCTGCCGCGCACAAGGACTCGGCGACGGCGGCCGTGTACCGGGCGGCGGTGAGCCAATGGGTGGCGAAGCCGTCGGTGTCGGCGGGAAGGAGGCGACCGAAGTGGTCGCGGTCGCGCTGGGCCGCCGAGGCGCACAGGGCGGTGAGGAGGCCGGCGGCCGTGGGAAGGCCCGCGCGGCGGAGGCGGCGGGACTCGGCGGTGACGTCGCCGAGCATGCCGAGGGCGGCACGGCCCGCCGGGACCGTCTGTTCGACCCGGCGCTCCAGGAGGTACAGGGGCGCGTGCGCCCCGGATTCCCCGGGCTGTGGCGGGGCGAGGTGCACGGGCGCAGCCGGATCCGGGAGGTCGGCACGGCGCAGGCGGTCGAGACCGAGGTCGATCGTGCCCTCGCCGCTCGGGTGCGAGCAGGCGAGGAGGGTGAGCCGGGGGTGGAGGTCGGGCACCAGGCGGCCGATGATCCTCAGCCGCGTTCCCGGCGCTGTGGCCAGCAGCATCAGGTTGTCGCGGTGAGCCAGGGCGGGGTCGTCGTCGGCGACGGTGAGCCGGACGCGGATGCCTCCGTCGCACAGCGCGGCCAGGCAGGTGCCCCCCGGCTCCCTCACGGCGCCGACGAGTTCGACATCCAGGAAGAGCAGATCGCTGCCACCGCCGTCCGGGTCCGCGTAGCGGGAGGTGACCCGCAGAGCACGGGTGGCCTGTTCGCACGGTGGCGTCTCCCACAGGGCGGCGAGCGGCGGCTCCGTCCACGCCGCGCCCCGGGCGGTGACGGCCTTGACGCCCTTCCCGGCGCCCAGTCTGCCGTCCGGCGAGACCGTCGCCCCCGAGACCGCCAGGCCGGCCCGGCCCAGCTCCCGGTGGGTGAGCGCGCTGTCGCCCAGGCGCACGGCCCGGTCGGCCACGCCGAGGGCGCGCCCGACGCCGCCGGGTGCCACGTCGCCGACCGTGAACAGCCGGCCGTCGGGCCCGGCCACCCAGGTGCGGGCGCCTCCGTGCCCGGAGTCGGTGACCACGGGTTCGGTGAACAGGCCGTACAGGCGCAGCGAGCCGTCCGGGCTGTAGGGGCGGCGCCCGCGGCCCCTGACGGCTTCCAGCTCCGTCCCGGACGCCGTCCCCACCCGGTGGGCGGTGCCCAGGAGTTCGGCCAAGGCGGTGACGAGGTCGGCGGTGCGGTAGGACGGGTCCCCGGCGCGGGCCGCCCGCAGCAGTGTGACGACGGACAGCGCGGCGCCCGCGGCGCGCGGCAGGTTCCGCAGCCGGGCGGTGTGCGCGGCGCGGAGGAGGGCCGACTGGGTGACGGCGCCGGCGCCGTCGACGCCGGCCTCCAGCACGGCGGCCCCCGCCGACCACAGGCCGTCGGCCGCGGCCCGCTGGTCCGGGGTCGCCGTCTCGGGCGAGGAGGAGGTGTCCGGGGCGGGGGCGGGGGCCGTGGGGGCGGGCTGTCCGGCGGGCTCCGGAGCCGGGTCCGCCGTGGGGGCGGCGCACGCGGCGGCGGCGCGGTGGACGCAGGCCGGGGCGAGGAGGCAGCCGCAGGTGATGGCGTCCGCCGTCACCACCACTCCGCCCGGGGCGTGCAGGCGCAAGGCGGTCTCGTCGTCGACGGCGATCGTCACCGTGTCCCCGTCGCGGTGTGCGGGGCGAGCGCCGAGTTTGGTGACCGCGGCGTCCAGCCTCTTACGCAGCCGGGGTGAGAGGTTCTCCACCAGCGTGGCCGTGACCTCCGGCGCGACGGGTGGCAACTGGGCGGCGGTCATGCGGTCTTCTCTCCGATCCAGCGGGCCAGTTCGAGTGGGCTGAGGGCCGCCACGGGCATGCCGGCGGCCACGAGTTGTCCGGCGACGCCCGTCGAGTAACGCGGCCGGCCGGCGTCGTCGAGACTCGCGCAGCCGAGGACATGGCAGCCGGTGGTCACCAGGGCCCGTACTTCGGCCAGGAGCCCGCCGAGCGGCGCGCCCTCCTCGAAGTCGCTGATGACGACGACGATGGTGCGGGTGGGCACAGTGATCAGGCTGCGGGCGTGCCGCAGCCCGGCGGCGATGTGCGTACCCCCGCCCACGCTCACCTCCAGGAGGAGGGAGAGCGGATCGTGCACGTGACCGGTGAGGTCGACGACCTCCGTGGAGAAGGCCAGGAAATGGGTGCTCAGGGTCGGCACCCCGGCGAGCACGGAGGCGGTCAGCGCCGACCAGATGGTGGATGCCTCCATGGATCCGGAGACGTCGGTGACCAGGATCAGGCGCCAGTCGGCCGACCGGCGGGCGCGACTGCGGAACACCGGCTTCTCCGGGATCACCTGGACCGTGCCGTCGGCCGTCCGGCGGGCGGTCGCCAGATTGGCGCGCAGGGTACGCGGCAGGTCCAGCCGGGTACCGGGGCGGCGGGTGGGCCGGGCCAGCATCGTGCCGGTGAGGGCGGGCCGCAGGCGGGTGGCGAGCTGCCGGGTCAGTTCGTCGACCAGGCGGCGGACCAGGGGCCGCAGCGCCGCGAGGCGGGCCTCGGGAAGGCCGCCGGCGTAGCGCAGGACCGTCCGGAGCAGTTCCACGGACGGGGTGGCGGCCGCCGGGTCGAGTGCGGCGAGGACGTCCTGCCGGCCGGTCACGGCCGCGGCGGCGAGAACCTCCTCGCGGACGCCGGGGCCGAACAGCGCCGCCAGTTCCTCGGACCACTCGCGGACGCCGGGGAACGACGGCTCCCGGCCGCCGCGCGGTCCGGAACCACCCCCGTGGCCGCCGGGCAGGCCGCCGCGGGACCCCTCGCCGCGCCCCGTGCCGTAGAGCTCGTCCAGGGCGGTCGCCAGCCGGGCGGCGTCGGACGGCAGTCGGTCGGAACGCCGGCCGAGCACGAGCCGCCACCGGTCGGCGGGCGCGAGGATCCGCGCGGGCGCGGGCGCGGCCTCGGTGGAGGACGTGGCGGCCGGGGTGGGGGCGGGGCGCGTTGCGCCCGGGTGGCCGGGCGGCGGTGGGAACCGGTCGTCGTGCGCGGGCGGCGGGACGGGCAGGCCCAGGCCGGTCAGGAGCTCGCGGGCCGCGAGGTCGGCGGCCGTTCGCCTGGCCTGCTCGGCCGGGTCGTCCGCGTCGAGGGTGTCGACCCGTTCGCCCAGCCGCTCCTCGACGGTGTCCAGCAGCCGCTCCCGGGCGGCCGGGCTCAGGATGTGGAAGCCACCGCGCAGGGCGGGCAGCCGGCTCAGGAACGCGGTGTCGTCCACCTCGACGACCCGGTGCAGCAAGGGGTCCAGTGCACCCGCACCGACGGTCAGGAGCGGCCCCGCCACCGTCAGCACGCCGGTGAGGCGGGCGGTGAGCGCGACCCGGGAGGCGCTGTCCACGGCTCCGTCCACCCAGGAGGCGACGCGCACCCCGAAGGCCTCGGATTCCTCGTGGCCCGTGAGCACCCTGACCGCTCCGGCGGCCGCGGCGATCAGCGGCGTACCGCCGTCGGCCAGGCGGGCGAGGGCGTCGGTGAGCCGGATGCCGCCCACCCGGTCGGCCCGCTGGGCCAGTTCGAGCAGCGCCCGGGCGTCCTCGGGCTCCTCGGAGCCGGTCAGGCCGTCGACCTGCCGGACCGCGGCCGAGGTCAGGAGTTCGGCCGCTCGCGCGGTGAGGGCGGCACGGGCGGAGGCGCCGGCGGTGGCATCCGGGGCTTCGGAGGCCGAAGGGCCGTCGGGCACGGCAAGGCCCGGCAGGTGGCCGGCGTCGATGCGGTCCAGCAGATCGAGTCCGGCGAGGAGCTCGGGAAGGGTGCCGCTCGCGGGGAGTACGGCCGCCAGCTCCGTCAGCCGTTCGTCGGCCAAAGCGGGCAGTCCGCACTCGGCGGCCTCCGTGAGGCCCCGGACGACCTGGGCGGCCGTCGGGCCGCCCTCCGCTCGCTCGGTGCCGTGCCGCTGTCTCAGCACGCCCTCGGCCGCCTGGGCCGGGGTGACGCCCCGGGCGCCCGCCGCGGTGAGCATCGCGGCCGTCGCCGGGGTCCACCGCACCTGCCAGCGCGTGGTCAGTCCTTCCGTACCCGCCGCGCCGGTCACCCGCTGCTCCTGCGCGTAGGGGATGCCGCACGCCGTCAGCCTGCGCAGCAGCAGCTCGCGGCGCCGGTCCAGGGTGGAGCGTGCCGGATCGAGCCGGAGGTCGCGCGGTGTCTTCTCGTGCGCGTCCTCCGGACCGGGGAGGGCGAGCGCGGCCGTCTCGGCCTCGACGGCGGGGCCGAGACCGCCGCGCGGAGCGGCCGGCGCGGGACGGCCGGTACGGGACCCGACGAGCACGCCTTCGAGAGCCCGGGCGACGGCGCGGCCCGTGCCGTAGGTCTCGCCGCGCCCCAGCACCGTCTGCACCGCCTCCAGGAGTTCACCGCGGCCCGGGGCGGGCAGGTCGCGCAAACGGGCCAGGTCACCGGCCACCCTGACGACCTCCCGGCCGTCCGCCGGGCCGTAGGGATGGCCCTGCTCGCGCAGGGCGGCGCAGACGCGGACCGCGGTGCGGATCAGCGCCTCCTGCAGCGCGGCCGGGTCACCGGCTGCGTCCAGGACGGTGTGCTGCCACTCCGGGTCCCGGATCCCGGCCGGATAGCCGGACCGTGAGTCGAGCAGCGGGTACGTGTACGGGACCAGCGAGACCGTGCACGCCGCCGTCCCGGCATCACCGTTCACCCGGCCGCCCGCGCCAGGCCCGGAGGCGTCCGGTGCGTCCGGTGCGTCCGGCGCGGGGCTCCCGGCGGCTTCGGCCGCGGACGGCAGCAGCGCGGGGGTGTGGAAGGCTCCCACCACCACGGCGGGCCGCCGCCCGCTCGCCAGGGCCTCGGTGACATGTCCGCGCATACACGCCTCGCGCAGCAGATCCGTGCCGTTGACCTCGCCCCGCGCCTCGGTCTCGTACCGCAGCGCCCAGCCCGTGAGCAGGGCGGCGCGGCGGAGTGCCTCGGGTGTCGAACCGGGTGCGGGAGCCTCCACCAGCCGGTCCCACAGGTCGTCGCCGTCCCGGCCGGTGAGCCGGGACCGGAGCGCGGCGGACAGCCCGTGCCCGTCGCCCGGCACGGGCGCGGAGTCGGCGCCCGGGGTGGGGGCGGGGACGCCCGGACCGCTCCCCGCCCACGCGCGGTCGGCCAGCGGCAGATCGCAGGCCACGGCCGGGACCCCCTTGCGTGCCGCCCAGCGCAGGGCGACCAGCTCGGGCGAGAAGTCCGCGAACGGGTAGAACGCGGGACCCCGTTCGCCTGCCGGGCCGGCACCGGGACCGTCGGCGGGCACGGCGGCCAGGGCCACCGGGGCCTCGGTCTCCTCGTGGGCCAGCCACCCCAGCCAGGGCTGGAACTCGGCGGGCAGTTCCACGAGAAGGACGTCGGGGGCGGCCTCGTCCAGCAGTGCCGGGAGGGCGGCCGCGAGCGAGGGCGCGTGGTGACGCACCCCGATCAGGAACGGCAGCCCGGGGCCGGTCGCCGCGAGCGCCGCCACCGCTGCTTCCGGGGTGGCGGGTCCGGCAGCGGGGCCCTGCGCCGGGTCGGCGGCCGGCGGCCCGGCGCAGGGCGGGACCGCGGTGGCGGACCGCGTCTGAGGAGGGGGCGACTCGCTCATCCGTCAGTTCTCCAGCACCGCGCGCAGGTCCCATAGGGCACGCCAGGTGGCCGACCCCTGCTCCGCGCGCCTGCGCACCGGGCCGTCCCAGTACCCCAGGAGCCGCGCCGCGTCGGCGGGGTCGTCCTTGCGGACGACGCCGAGCAGATGGCCGGGCAGGAGGGAGAGCACGTCCCGGTCGCCGGGGAAGTAGGCGGCGGCCAGGGCCAGGGAGCCCGCGACGGAGACCGCCTCGGCCGTACTCATCACCGTGGAGGGGCGCTCGACCTCCCAGCCCTCCACGGAGCGGCCCTCGCGCAGGTCCCGAAAGGCGGTGACAAGGGCTTCGAGGACCGCGTCGTCCACCTGGTAGACGGCGCCCGCGCGTTCGACGGCCGCCCGCGACTGGCGCCGGACGAGCGCGGTCTCGGCGTCCACGTCTCCGATGGGGCCCACGGTCTCGAAGTTGAAGCGCCGCTTCAGGGCGGCGGACATCTCCGAGACGCCCTTGTCCCGCAGGTTGGCGGTGGCGATGAGGGTGAACCCGGGGGCCGCGTGCACCTGGGCGCCGTCACCTCCCGCGAGTTCGGGGACGGCGATCCGCCGGTCGGAGAGCAGGGACACGAGGGCGTCCTGGACCTCCGGCAGGCAACGGGTGACCTCCTCGACGCGGGCGACGGCCCCCCTGGTCATGGCGGTGAGCACCGGGGAGGGCACCAGGGCCCGCTCGGTCGGGCCCTGGGCGAGCAGCAGCGCGTAGTTCCAGCCGTACTTGAGCTGGTCCTCGGTGGTGCCCGCGGTTCCCTGCACGGTGAGCGCGCTGGTCCCGCAGACGGCGGCCGACAGCAGCTCGGAGAGCATGGACTTGGCGGTGCCGGGCTCGCCCACCAGGAGAAGCCCGCGCTCTCCGGCGAGAGTGACCACGCAGCGTTCGACGAGGGCGCGGTCACCGACGAACTTCTGCTCGATCACCAGGCGGCGCGGCACTCCGGCCGGGGGCCGTGCCCCCTTCGGCAGGCCCAGTGCCTCGCCCGCGCTGCCCATGACGAAGGTGACGACGGCGCGCGGGGTGAGCAGCCAGCCGGGTGGGCGCGGCCCCGCGTCGTGGGCGGCGAGGAAGGCCAGCTCGGTGGCGTACCGGTCCTCGGGCAGGGTGACCTGGCGGTGCTCCCGGCCGGGCGCCGTCGCCTGGCCCGGGACGCCGCCCGTGGGGGTGCTGTCCATGGTGCTCGTGGTGTCGATCGTCATCGGCGGCGGCCCTTCCGGGGTGCGCGGGTGTCCAGTTCTTCGAAGGCGGGGGCGTCGCCGCCCCGGACCCGTGCCCAGGCGGCTGCGAACAGCGCGGGCACCGGGAGGTGGGGCAGTGTCCGGGCGTACCCCTCCACGGGATAGAGGCGTTCCTTCCATGTCTCCAGCGGCAGTCCGGGTGCACCGCGTTCGATCCAGCCGCAGGGGAGGAACAGGGTGCGGCCGGCGCGGGAGCGCTTCGCCTCCACGACCAGGTCGGTGGCGGCGAGTTCCGCGCGGGCCCTCTTGATCCGTGCCGGCTTCCACTCGGTCCAGCGGACGCAGTTGCGGTCCGTCGGGTCGGGCAGGGCGAGCAGCATCAGGTACAGGGCGGCGGCGTCCGCGCTCAGGCCGAGGGCATCGGCGGCCTCGGCCACCAGCTCCGGCACCGCGCGCGCCGGGTCCTGGACCGGATGGTGCGGGGAGCCGTCGGGCGCCCCCGCAGACGCCAGCGCGGCCGTCTCCTCGCCCAGCAGTGCGCGCAGGGCGACCAGATCGCCGGTGCTGTGACGGCTGACGGTGCCCTCGGCGAGGCCGAACGCAGGATCGTCGGGGCCGGTCAGGCCGGCCGGGCGGATCAGAAGCTTCTCGTGGGTGCCGTATCCGGGGGCGAGGAGCAGCGCGGCTCCGGCCCTGACCAGGCCGTCGGCGTCGGCGCCGCCGGACTCGGGGAGTCCGTAGGCGGCGCGGACCGCGTCGCCGATCGAGCCGCCCGATTCCGCCCAGTCCAGACCGAGGTCGAGCACCAGGGCGGGATCGGCGAGGCGGTCACGCAGGGCCGCGAGCCCGACCGGCAGGTGCGCCCGCAGGGGGTGCCCGTAGGGCAGCGTGTAGGCGAGGGTGCGCAAGGCGGTCAGGGCGGAGGAGACCGCACCGCGTGCGCCCACCCGGCGCAGGCCCGGGCGGCCGGTGCCGTCCTGGACATCGGTGCCGTGAGCGAGCCAGGTCCGGGAGCCCGTGTTGAGGAGCAGGTCGACGGCGTAGGGAGTGGTGCCCGACAGATCGAGGTCCAGGTCCTCGGGGACGCGGACGAGCGTGGCCAGGTGCTCCTGCCATACCGCGACGGCGGCCCGTACGTCCGGGCCGGTCGACCACAGCTCGGCCGGGTCCTCGGGCAGCAGCGCCTGGAGCAGGGCATGCCGGTCGTCGCGGGGCAGAGCGTCCAGCCTGGCCTGGGCCGCCTCGAAGGCGCGGGTCTTCACCCCGAGCAGCGCGAGCGCCTCGGCGCCGGGTTCGCGCACGGCGGCCGACAGCAGGGCGACGGACTGGAGCGGCCCGAGCCCGGTGGCCGCGTGGAACGCCTCGGCCGCCTCCGGCCGCCAGGGCGCCGGGCCCTGCTCCCGCACCAGGGCGGTGAGCCGCGTGAGCCGGTCGCGGGCGATGCCCTGCCGGTGCACGTGGTCGTGGTCGAGAGTGAAACCGGGGACGGGACCGAAGGCGCCTGTCGGGTCGTGGTCCAGGGCGAGCCAGCGCGCCGCGTCGTTCCGGGAGTTCCGGCCGCGGTCGGCGATGACCACGAGGGTGCGGGCGCCCCTGCGCAATACCTGTCCGAGGCGGTGCACGGCCTCGTGTCGTCCCTGCCCTGCGGCGCCGGTGAACGGCTCGACGAGCACCACCTGCCGGACCGTGCCCGCCGGATCGGCCAGCGGGCCCGCGGCGAGCGTGTCCAGCAGGACGAGGAGCCCTGCGCGGTGTTCGGGGGAGGTGGTCGCCGAGGCGGCCCGGTAGGCCAGCTCGGGCAGCATGTCGAGCAGGAAGGGCCAGTTCGGGGAGTCGCCGGGCACGGTGTACTCGTCCCGCTGCCAGCCGTCTCCGGCGGCGAACGGGATCTTGGACGGGACGGGCGGGCCGAAGGCCGGCTCGCCGGCGAGGACGTGGTTGACGGCGAGGATCTGCCGGATCGCGGTCCACCGGCTCACGGTTCCCCACCAGCCGCCGTGCATCTGCTCGGAGCCCCAGGCGGAGGCCTCCCGCAGGGTCCCGTCGTCGCCGTGCTCGGGCGCGTGGTCGAAGAACATGCCCTGCGTGCGGGCGGTGGTCCGGGGTGTGGCCGGCTGCGCGGGCTTGGGCGGTTCCAGGTACCGGGCGGCCGCGGCGGCCCGGTCCACCGCGTTGCGGACGAGGGCGGTGACGCCCGCGAGGAGCCGTGCGTCGGACACCTCGGGCAGCACCCGGGCGACGGCCTCCTGGCTCAGCTCCCGCGACGAGGGCCCGGTGTACTCCTTGACGGCCCGGAACGCCTCCAGGTGCCGGGCGACCGCGGCGGCCACCTCCTTGAACAGCTCGCCCGCCCGGGAGTCCGTCAGGTTCCGCAGGGCGGTGGAGCCTTGCTCGTCCCTCGGGCGCAGGGCGTGCCAGTAGGCGACGGGAGGTACGAAGGGGGTGCCCGCGGCGTCGTTCCCTCCGGAGGAGCCGGGAGTGACGGACCACAGGCTGCCACCGGTGCCGTCCGTGTCCGCCGGGTGCGCTTCGACGGAGCGGTGGTGCAGGGCCGCGACGGGCCGCGACCCGCCGGGCAGGGTGAGGGCGCCGAGCGGCACCGGGGAACCGCCGCCGGGCAGCCGGTGCGGCAGGCTCACCGTGTGGCCGTCGGGGGTGCCGGCGACGATCCGGTGCCCGTCGGCGGGGGCGGCGGTGCCGGGCTCGCCGACCGTGCGACGGACCCAGCGGCCGAGGACCGTGCCGTCCGTGCCGAAGGGGGTTGTCTCCAGACCGGGCTGCAGCGGCAGCACCTGGCAGTGCTCGGCGAGCAGCCGGGTGCCGTTCTGCACCGCGGCGCGCAGGAAGGCGGGGAGCGACGCGCGGCCGTGCGTCCCACCCACCGGGTCGTACTCCAGCCACACGCGCTGCGTGCCCTGGCGGCCTTCCCGCCAGTGCCCCGTGCCGTCGGAGATGACGGCGCGCTGAGGCGGGAGGGAGGTGTCGCCCGCGTGCAGGGCCGTGGCGCCGGTGGCGCGGCCGCCGCCGGGCAGCGGCAGGCAGACCTCGTCGGAGGGTCCGGAGCGGCCCCAGCGCGGGATCTGCTCGCCGCCGACGGTGAACACCTCGGTGGGGCGGTGCGACCAGTAGCCGCGCTGCTTGCCGTCCTCCCACCAGATGACGAGCAACTCGTCGTCGACGTAACGGAAGGCGAGCGTCCGCCAGTGGTCGACGGTGCCGGGCACCCGCAGGGTGTGCCGCAGCAGGACGCCCTCCGGGCCGACGACGACGACTCGTTCGAGGGTGTTCAGGATCAGCGCGGGCCACGCACCGGTGACACCGACGCCCTCCGACCGGTGACGCTGCTGACGCGAGGCGGCGGCGGCCTCGGCGGCCAGTTCGGCGTAGGTCTCGTCGAGCGCGGGCCACCCCAGTTCGTCGAGGACGCCGGTACGCAGGGTGGAAGCCAGCAGCGGCACGACATCGTGGGCCTTGAGGAGGCGCACGGCGTCCGGGGCCACGTCGGCGATCACGGCGCGGAACGCCGAGAGCTTGTTGAGGGTGGTGTGCAGCGCGGGGAGTCCTCGCGCGGCCGTGTACTCCTCGGCGCGGGCGGTCAGCCACTCCCGCAGGACCCCGGAGAGCACCGGGTGCGCCGCCAGCTTCGCCATGCCGGCGTCGCTCAGGCGCTGGCCGTGCCCGTAGCCGAGGTCGCCGACGGTCCGGCTCAGCAGAGCGCGGAAGACCGGACGTTCGGCGACGGCGGCGAGGTCCCGTGCACCGGGAGCGGTGTCCGTGAGCCACGGACCGACCGCGACACCGGGGGCCTGCGCGCTGCCCGTTTCCTGGTCGTCCGGCTCGGCGACGGGGACGCCGGAGGCCAGGCAGAGGTCGAGAAGGTCCAGGTCGGCGGTGGGCTGCCAACGGCCCTGGAACAGCTCGACGGGGCGCCCGTCGGCGCGCAGCCGGTCCGCCATCCGGGCGGCCAGGTCGAGGGTCCGCAGGCTGCGGCCCGAGGTGACCCGGCTGCGTCGGCGGTGTGCCTCCCAGCGGGACAGCCAGTCCGCGGGGGAGACGGACGGGTCGGAGGGGGCCGTGGAGTCGGAAGGGACGTCGACGGAGGCGTCCGGGAGGGCGGTCAGCAGGTCCTCGGCGCCGGACTCGGCCAGCAACGCGAGCCAGCCGCATTCGCCCTCGGTGTCCTGGCCGCTCTCGCTGAAGCTCTCCGGGAAGAATCCGAGGAGGCGGGTCCGTACGGCCGTGTCCTGTCGGGCGAGGGCGACGAGCGCGGAGCGGTAGGTCGCCCAGAACGAGGCGGGGGCGCGGACGACTCCCGGGGAGCCGATCAGATCGGCCACCAGCTCGCGTTCGGCGGCATCGCGGTCCAGCCCCGCCGCCTTGACCAGCGCGCGCACGTCCTGCGGCAAAGCCGCGTACGGCGGCATACCGGCCGCACATCGCTCGACCAGCAGACGGCGGAACTGCGCCCAGGCGTCCGCCGGGGCGAGCCGAGCCACCAGGTCCCGCACGTACTGCCGCAGCGCCTTGACGGTCAGCGCGCCGGCGAACGCGAACTCCAGGAACACGGCCCGCTGCCGGTCCTCGTCCACGACCAGCCCGTGCACCCGCTCGGCCTCGCGGGCCTTGCCGAAGAAGGAGGCGGCGTACGTGGTGTTCTCGGCCTGGAGGAAGAGCCGTGCCACCTGTTCGTAGTACGTGGGGAGGAAGTGGGGCACGGCCCGGCCGAGACGCGTACCGAGTGCGTCGAAGCCCTCCTTGGCCGCTCCGGCGCGGGTCCTGGCCTGTCGGCCCAGTCGCTCGATGTCCTTGACAAGGGCCAGGGCGTGGTGCCCGTTCGCCGGGTCGTGGACCAGCGCCCAGGCGGGAAAGCCCAGCGTCTCGCGGCGCACCTGGCCCACGACGGGAGCCTCGGCCGTGCGCGCCAGCCCGAGGAACTCCAGGGCCAGGTCCTCGGCCTCGCCGAGCGTGCCCGGGACCAGCCGGACCACAGGGCGGTCACCGAGGGCGGTGTGCGCGTAGGTACGGGCGGTCAGCGCGTCGGCATCGTCCCGGTCGGTGCTGCCGGCCGGGAGGATCGCGCCCGCGTCCAGCAGGGCCGCCGTGCGGGCGTCGGTGACGGGGGTGGCCTCGCCCGCTGCCTGCGCCGGGAGGAACGCCGCGCCCGCTGCCGTGGTCTTCGTGTCGGTGTTCGTCGTCGTGATGCTCATGCCGCCCGCTCCTCGTCCTCCACGTCGCGGCCGGCATAGAGCGCCGCCGCCATGCGCATACCCTCGGACCACGCGACGGGGCCGACCTCGGCGGCCGTCAACGCGCGCCCCGCGGGGTCGGTCCAGCCCAGAGGGCCCGTCTCGGTGCCGTACTCGTCATAACCGTCGTGCTCGCCGATGTAGATGCGCGCCTCGGCGGTGACGCCGTCCTCGACGACGGGGCAGACCGCGTACCCGCCGCGCGACCGGTATCCGAGCTGGGTGACCCGGCCGTGCAGAAAGCGCAGTTCCTTGAACGTGCCGCCGGCGTAGGTGTTCACGGACGTCGTGTCCGCGGCGAGGCCCGGCGGGCGGCGCCACACCTCGCGGAAGAGCTGCTCCACGTTCTGGCGCACCCCCAGCTCGACCGCGAACTCCCTCAGCTCGTCGAGGTCGTCGAGGAGCCCGGGGTGCGGGACTCTCACGACGTCCGGGGTGATGCGGACCGTGTCGCCGTCCAGGTCGACCAGGCCGAGTCCGCGGTCGGGGTCGACATCGCGCAGGAATCCGGCGACCCCGCCGTCCGCGCCGGTGACCACCACGTCCCGCAGCGCCGCCTGCCACGCCGGGTCGGGCCAGACCCGTGCCAGCACAGCGGTGGGGACGGGCAGCGAACGCACCATCCACTGCTCGACGTCGGTCAGGCACCGGCGTTCGTGCCGCTCCAGCCACTCGACCAACTGCCGGAGCCCGACGACCGCGGGGTCGTCCTTCAACGAGGCCGGGACGGACTTCAGCCGCCGGCCCTTCCCGTTGCGGCAGACCACCTTGCCCGCCTCCAGGGCGACTTCATAGTCGCCCGCCGAAACCCACCCCATGCGCTGTTCTCCCCGTCGTCCCGGACGGCCACCGACCCGGCGGCACGCTGATGAAACCCGCCCGTGGCAACGCACCGTGACGAGTGGGACAGACTCTAGGCGCCCCCAGTGACAACGGGTCCCTGCCCCTCCGCCGAGGGCCCGCCGCACGGCTCCGCGGACCGGCGGGGACGGCCCCGTGCCCACCGTCCCGCCCCACGCCCCGCGACCGACACGGAACGCCGCCGTCGAATCCGACGGGCCTGGTGCGCCGGATCGCCACCGTCACGCCGTCGGCTGAAAGTCCGGCAGCGAGGGGGCGCGGCGCCGGTGACCGGTGCCGCTCGCGGGGGAGCGGGCAGGCCGTCACATGGTCCGCACGGCAGCGACGACGGCAGGACCACACCTGCGCTGCCGGTGCACTGAAGTATCGTTCCGGCCACCGCGCACCGACCACGAGGACCAAGAGAATTGACCAGCCTGTCTGCTTTCCCGCTGCCCTTCCAAGCTTCCCGATCCCTCTCGTTCGCGACACACCGCACGCTGAGAGAAATGCAGATGATGCAGTGCAGCGCACACATCCGGGCGAAGCCGGAATGGTTCGAGAAGATGAACGACGCCGACATCGTCGCCAGATGGACACGAGAAGCGGTCGACCAGGGCCTCACCGAAGCACAGGTCCGCTACGTGCTTGCCGAACTCGCGTATTACGCCGGGCTCCGGGACTCACGGACCGGCGTCGAAGTCTCCGCCGTCGACGGGGTGTGGCAGTCCGACGCGCTGATCGACGAAAGCCTCCGATCCCGGCTGCGCGACGCGGTACGGGTTCTGGAGCAGGTTCCCGAAGCAGAGCGTGACTGGCATCCCGGTTCCGACGGCCAAGTGCTGGATCTGGTTCATCCCTCGCTGTTCTGTCTGGTGAGAGAGGTGAGCGGGGCACCCGAACGGGCGTGGCAGAACACGACGAACCGCTACTCGAAGTACGAATTCTCGGAGAAATTCCAGTGGCTCCCCACGGACGTCGACATCAGTGAGGACGGCGACGTCGACTTCCGTTCCTACGTCAACAACGTCCACCCCGAGAATCATCACGAACTGGCCTCCGTCCTGCCGGACGTGTTCGCGCGCATGCGCCCGCTGCTGGAGAACGTGCTCACCGATCTGCGCCATCCGAGGCCCCCGCGGATCGAGGCCGATCCCTACGGGTGGTACGACTCGAAACCCGAGTATCCCGACAAAGCCTCCTTCAGTGAGGACGAGGCCTACAAGGAAGCCCTCCGTGCGTGGGAGGAGGCCCACGACCACTGGTGGGAGAACCGCCGCCCGGTCGTCCCGGACGCCCCGGTCTTCACACCGCCCGCGCTGCCCGACGCATCCAGCCGGGTCGACCTGCGAGGCCGCCGACTCCAGGTCATCGTCAAGCTCGCCACCCTTCACCTCACACCGGAAAAGCCCGAGTACGCCGGCGGCTCCTGGCATGTCGAGGGAATGCTGAACGAGCGGATCGTCTCGACCGGCATCTACTACTGGGACAGCGAGAACATCACCGAAAGCCGACTGGGCTTCCGGGCGGCACTCGACGATCCGAACTACGAACAGAACGACGACGACGGTCTGCGTGAGGTCTACGGCCTGGAGGACGAAGACGCGCTGAACCAGCTGCTGGGGTCGACGTCTACGCCGGAAGGCCGCTGCCTGGCGTTCCCGAACATCCTGCAGCACCGCGTCGACTCCTTCCGCCTCGAGGACCCCACCCGCCCGGGACATCGCAAGATATTGGCGTTCTTCCTGGTCGACCCGTCGGAAAGGATCGTTTCGACCTCGGACGTTCCACCGCAGCAACCGTGGTCCGACACCTCGACCATGACGCTGGAACAGGCCAAGGAGTACCGCGAACAGCTCATGCGGGAACGCAAGTTCTTCGTCGCCGAACACAACGAGCAGCTCTACGAGCGGGAATTCTCCCTCTGCGAGCACTGACCGTCTCACCCCGGCGCGTACGCGTCCGGCCGGGGGGCCGGTCGGCCTGCGTGAGGTGAGGCGCCCTGTTCCGGGGACGAGAAGGTCGTCAGCGCCCCGAAGGCCGCGACCGACCCGCCCTGCCGTCCCGGTCCAGTGACCGGGACGGGACCCGGACTCCGGACCTTCGACTGCGACGCCGCCGCGGCCCAAGAGCGGGTCCCGCCGTCCTGATCCCCGCGGCCTCGCCGGTGACGAACCGGCGAGGCCGTCGACACCGTCCGCCGGACGGCCCGGACTCGGGTCACGTGCCTCGCCTCAGGTGCCGGTCCGAGAACCGGCATCCGTGCTCCAGCTCGAACCAAGGCGTTCCCGTGTGGCCTCCCAGGTTGGCGTGCAGCGTCTTCTCCTTGCTGCCAAGGCGTCGAACAGTTCCAGGGCCCGCTGCCTGGGATTGCCCTCGTCGTCCCCCTGCGACAGGAACAGCGCGGTCCGCGGCCAAGTCCGTGCCCCCACCCCGTCACCGCGCCGAACCGGCAGTCCCGTACCCCCGCCCCTTTGTATGATCATTCTCTATTAGGACGGGGGCAGGCAGTGACGCGAAGCGCTGAGCGCGGCCGGAGGAAGAACGAGGACGGCGAGGGCTGCTGCGCGAGCACGCTCGACACGCTGATGCACCCGTGCTGCTGCGGCGGCGTGGGGACGCAGGCGGCCCTGCTGCTTGCCCTTCTGCGCCCTTCGCTCACGGCCGCCGCCCATGGCACGGATCCCTCCGCGCCTCCTCCGGCCGGGCGGATGGCCGCCGTGATGTACCGGTCCGTACGCCACTACCGCGTCGCGGTCAGCCCGACCCGGCCGGCGTGCTGCCCGTACACCCCGAGTTGCTCCACCTACGCGGTGCAGGCGCTCCACCGCCACGGCGCCCTGCGCGGCGCCCGGCTGATCCTGGGGCGCCTGCTTCGCTGCCGGCCCGGTGCGGCCCGCCGGCGGGGCTTTCGCGACCCGGTGCCGCCGGGCCGCGGCTGACCGCCCGCGCTGCCGCGGTTCGCTCGCCGCCGCGGTGCCGGCCCGGAGCGGACGGTCGGCCGCCGCCTGGGCGCGCCGGACGGGTCCTCACACCATCGCGATGACGACCTTGCCGGCCTTGGCCCGGCCCTTCTCGGCGTACTCCATGGCCTCGCGGGTCCGGTCGAAGGGGAAGACGCGGTCGACGACGGGCCGTATCTCCCCGGCGTCGACGAGCCGGGTGATCTCGCGCAGCTGGTCGCCTCGCGCCTTCATGAACAGGAAGGAGTAGGCGACGCCCTGGCGTTTGGCGCTGCGCCGGGTCCGGAAGCTCAGCGCGTTCATGGCCTGGCGCAACACGACGGGGGCGCCCAGCTCACGGGCGAAAGCCGCGTCGGGGGGCCCGGCGATGCTGATGGCCTTCCCGCCGGGCCTGAGGACCCGCAGGGACTTCTCGAGCGTCTCGCCACCCAGGGAATCCAGGACGACGTCGTAGCCCTCCAGGACCTCCGCGAAGTCCTGCGTGCGGTAGTCGACGACGACGTCCGCACCCAGTTTCCCGACCAGGTCGGCGTCGGCCGCGCTCGCGGTGGTGGCCACCTGCGCGCCCAGGTGCCTGGCCAGCTGGAGGGCGATGGTGCCCACCCCGCCGGCGCCCGCGTGCACCAGGACCTTCTGACCCGGCCGGACCTGCGCCCTGTCGACCAGCGCCTGCCACGACGTGAGGGCGACGAGGGGGAGGGAGGCGGCCTCGGCCATGGAGAGGGCGGCCGGCTTGGGAGCCAGGTCGTCTTGGTGGACGGCGATGAGTTCGGCGAAGGTGCCGATCCGGTCCTTGCGGGGCCGGGCGTAGACCTCGTCGCCCACCGAGAACCGGGTGACGGCCGGGCCCACCCGGACCACCACGCCGGCGAGGTCGTTGCCCAGGACGAGGGGGAGGCGGTAGGGCAGGATCCGCTTGAAGTCGCCGTCGCGGATTCTGAGGTCCAGCGGGTTGACGCTCGCGGCGTGGATCCTGACCAGGACGTCGTCGGCGCCCGGCTCCGGATCGGGAATCTCGGCGGCGCGCACCCCGGACAGGGCGCCGTACTCTTCGATCAGATAGGCCTTCATCGCCGTCTCTCCGCTTCTCGTCCGCAGGGGACGGGATCTCCGCTCGGTCCGGGCACGGCCGAAGACCGAGGACTTCTGGTGCCTGCCACTGGTTCAGGGCGTGCGACGCGGGTGCGGCGGACCACAGACCAGGGGAGGCCGGGCGGCGCACTCACGCCGCGTTCGGCGGGGCCGCCAGACTCCGCTTCACGTGCCGGGTGATCTCGTCGGCGAGGACTTCCGGCAGGCCCGTCTCGACGGCGGACAGCGCCTGGGCGGCGACCTCTGAGGGGTCGGCCTTCTGGTCGGCGGGAACGCCGGAGGCCATGTCGGTGTCCATGTATCCGACGTGCAGAGCCGTCACGGTGATCCCGCGGGCTGCCAGTTCCTCGCGGGCAGCGCGACGCCGCCCAGCGGGCGGTGATCGGCTCCTACCTCTCCACCGAGCACCGCGACAGCCCCGCCGACGGCTGCCCGGTCGCCGCACTCGCCACCGACATGGCCCGCACCGGCGCCGGCGACGAGGCGCGCCGCGTCTACACCGAGGGAGTGGCCGACTTCGCCGACTGGCTCGCCACCGGGGACCAGGACGGCATGACCCGACTGTGCACCATGCTCGGCGCACTCGTCCTGTCCCGGGCCACCAAGGGCTCCCCGCTCTCCGAGGAGATCCTCACCACCGCACGCGAGGCACTGACGGCCACCGACTGACCGGAGCCACGGTGCCGGCCGGCGGGAAGGGTCCGTGACCCCCGGGTCCCCGGACCCGGCCCGTTGTCCGCGGGCTGAACCCGGAAAAGGTCAGCGCCGCGCGGGTGCCCGTGTATAAGGTGGTGTCACCGACGCGGGGTGGAGCAGCTCGGTAGCTCGCTGGGCTCATAACCCAGAGGTCGCGTGGTTCGAATCCCGCCCCCGCTACGAAGGATCGGGGCCCCCGGCTGTTGGGGGCCCCAATCGCATTCCCGCCAGCGGAGAGCCCCCCCCGCGGTGGAGTTCCAGTGTTCCGGCGTACCGGTGTCCCAGCCCCGCGTGCGGGGGACTGGTCGAGCGAAAGCAGGCGCCCCAGGACCCGCCGGCCGCTGTGCGGGGAGCTTCGGCGGTGGAGCGCCCGCGTCGCGTACGTGCATCAGCGCGGGCCGCCGCCTCGGCATCGCCGTCTGGAGAAGCGACACCGCCGACGGCGCGGGCCGCTGCCGGTCGGCCGGCCAATCGTCCGGCACTCGTCCCCGGGCGCCCCCCTGACGGGCGGAGCAGCCGGTTCCGCCTCCTCTCCCTAACGGCCGCCTCCCGTACGGACATCCCAGGGCGCGCATACGCCGGTCCGGCCCCCAGGGAGCCCGTCGTCAGCCCGGGTCATCCGGCTCGGGTCCTCACCTCGCGAACGTGAACCTCCGCACCGACGTGAGGTCGGTGTCCCAGAAAGTGACCCCGGGCGCGGGACCGACGTTCAGGAAGGGGGTCCCCTCGGGCAGTGGGACATCGATCGGCGAGCCGATCTCATCGGCGGATCCGCGCCCCTGGAAGCCCAGGGTCAGCGTCTCCACCGCGCGGGTCTCCTCGCCGGCGATGAACAGCCGCATGCCGGCGTACGCCTTCCCGCCCGGTGCGAGGGTGACGACGGCTTTCGCGTGGGATTCGAGCGGACCGACCTCGTCGTAGGAGCCCTCGTCGAAGCGCACCAGCGCGTACCTGTGAAGAGTGCAGGTCGTGTCGCCGATGTTGGTCGCGGTGAGCGTGAGGTGCCTGAGTGAGTCGTGCGCCTCGGCCTTCGCGGTGACCGAGATGTTCTCATCGGTGCAGGCCGCGCTCTTGTCGCCGGTTCCGGAGCCGTCGCCGCCTGCCGGCGAGGTGTGGGCAGGGGGTCGGGTGCTCTTGCTCCCGCCCTGACCGGTCTCGCCGTCGACGGGGGCCCCGGAGCTGGACCTGCCCGGGCTGCCCGCCGCGCTCGTGGCGTTCGGGGCCGTCGGGACGGGTGCGCCCGCCCCCTTGGACGCGTCGCTCGCCTGGCAGCCCGTGGACGACAGAAGCGCCCAGGCGGCGACGCTTCCGAGGACGTAGGTCTTCCAGGTGGTGCGGGCGATGTGCATGGTGCTCCCCGTTGGATTCTCGTGGTGCCCGTGGCCGGAATGGCCGTGTGTCGCGGCAGAGGGAACGCAGGAGATGCCTGCTCGCTCTCCCTCGGTGCGGGCCCGGGAGCCGTTCGCGGACCGCCGGGCCCGGCCGCTGTCCGCGTCAGGCGACGGCCCGGGTCCAGTCGCTGCAGGTCGCGGGGTAGTAGATCCCCGAGCTGTAGTCGCCGAGGCAGACCCTGAAGGAGAAGCCGAAGCCCTCGGCGAGATCTCCGTAGGAGCGGTCGGTGCACTTGCCGGCTCCGCTGGTGTGCCACTTCAAGGTGCTCGTGAAGCTCGCCTGCGCGACCACGGACTTCCCGTCCGAGGCGTGGTCGCAGATGGTGAGCTTGTCCCCGTTGGAGTACCAGGTGGCGCTGCCCGCACCGCCGGGCACGCCCGCGGCCCCGGCGGAGGGCGCGGCCAGGACCAGTGCCGAGGCCGCCGCGGCCGTGACGACGAGGGCGTTGCGGACCTTCCTGCCGCCGGACCGGGTGCGGTTCTGCTGACGTATGTCGATCATGGGTTCTCCTTCGGTCGGGGTGCCGAAGACGGCGTGGCGGCGCTGTGCTGACCCGCCTCGGCGCCGACACCGCCGACTGCTGCCGGTGGTCTGCCAAGCGATGCCGCGACGCTACGCGCGAGCCGTCGTCCCCGGCGTCAACCCACCGGTCGACGTGGGGTAAACCCTGGCGGTAGGCCCCACGCGGCAGAGCGCGAAGGCGCGGCCGACCCCGCCTCCCGTCCTACCGCGCACGGTTGACGCCGGCCCGGCGGTCCGCCGGTAGGCTGCGCCGATGCAGCGTCCGCGGGTGCCGATACCCCGATCCTCCCTGGCCCTGGACACCGGCATCGCCGCGGCCGTGCTGGGGTGCGCGCTCCTGCTGGGCCGCCAGGACACCGGCGAGGGCTACCCTCCCCTCGACGCGTCCGGATGCCTGCTGACGCTCGCCGTCCACCTGATGCTGTGCTGGCGGCACCGGTACCCGGAGGCGGTGACAGGAGGCGTCTTCGCCCTGTGGACGGTGTACATCACGCTCGGCTACTGGCCGGTGGTGAACAGCCTCGCCGCCCAACTCGCCCTCTACACCGTCGCGTCCACCCGGCCGTTGCGCACGGCCGTCGCCGCCGGCGCGGGGCTCGGCACCATCTGGCTGTACGCGGGATTCGCGGCCCCCGCCGGCTCGGTGGCGGCCGCCGCGGCGCTGGGAGTCGTCGTCCCCGCGGTGCTGGTGAGATTCGGCCAGTCCGCGCGCGAGTCCGAACGCCGCGGTGAGCGACTGGCCGAACTCGCCGCCCAACTCCAGGAGGAACGCGATGCCAAGGCGCTCCGGGCGGTGGCCGAGGAGCAGGCGCGGATCGCCCGCGAACTGCACGACGTGATCGCCCACCACATCTCGGTGATCGCCGTGCAGTCGGGCCTTGCCGACTACGTGTTCGACACCGATCCCGACACCGCTCGCACCGCACTCGGCACCATCGCCGACACCTCCAGCGAGGCACTGGAGGAGATGCGGCGGATGCTGACTCTCCTCCGGGCGGGGGACAACGCCCCCGAGTCGTACGCTCCCATGCCCACGCTGGGCGGGCTGGCGGACATGGCCGCCCGGATGCACGCCGGGGGAGTACCCGTCGAACTCGTCGTGGAGGGCAGACCCCGGACGCTTCCGCCCGGAATGGAGCTGTGCGCGTACCGGGTCGTGCAGGAAGCCCTCACCAACGTGCTCAAACACGCCCGGCCTGCCGGTGCCGTGGTGACGGTGCGATACCAGCCGGACCGTCTCCTGGTGAGCGTCACGGACGACGGACCAGGCATGAATCCGGCCATAGTCGACGCCGGAGGGGGCCATGGCTTGATCGGGATGCACGAACGCGCCAAGCTCTACGGCGGTGCCGTGAGGACAGGCCCGGGCCCCGAAGGGGGCTTTCACGTACGGCTGACACTGCCGACCTCCACCACCACCGGGGGAGAGACGCCGGCCGACAGCTGAGGGGGGCGGTCGGCCATCACCACCCGCGTACTCGTGGTCGACGACCAGTACCTCATACGCGCCGGCATCGTGGGGCTGCTGCGGGCCGCCGACGGCATGGCCGTCGCCGGAGAGGCGGCAGACGGCGACGAAGCCATAGCCCAAGCGGCTCTGCTGCGGCCCGACGTGATCCTGATGGACATCCGGATGCCCCGCATGAACGGCATCGACGCGGCAGAGCGGATCCTGGCCGACGCGTCGCAAGGAGCCGGACCGCCGCCACGCATCCTGATGCTCACCACCTTCGATCTCGACGAATACGTCTACCGCGCCCTACGCGCGGGTGCGAGCGGCTTCCTCCTCAAGGACACGGGCCCGAAACGACTGCTCGCCGCCGTGGCGGCGGTCGCCGGAGGCGACGCCCTCTTCGCACCGAGCGTGACACGGCGACTGGTGGAGGCCTTCACCGGCTCGGCGGCACCCCGCGACCCCGCCGCCCGGCGACCGGAGCTCGAGCAGCTCACCGCCCGCGAGACGCAGGTGCTGCGCCTGGCCGGCACCGGCAGATCGAACGCAGAGATCGCACAGAGTCTGTTCATCTCCGAGGCCACGGTCAAAACACACCTCAATCGCACCATGGCGAAACTGGACCTGACCAGCAGGGCCCAGGTCGTGGTACTGGCCTACGAAACGGGCCTGGTGGCACCAGGAGCGGACCCCCGCACCCCCTGACCACAAGCCGGCCGCTCACCCTCGCGCGACCGAACGACCACCGGGCTACCGACGGGCCCGCAGCCCCGAAACCGAGCCCCGCACGCCGGGATGCCGGTGGCCATGACGAACACCCCGACCATCCCCGTCCCGTTCTCCCGGATCGAGATCCGGACCGGAGCGCTGGTGTTCTGCGGCGACGACGTGGCCCCCATCCGCCGCGACCGCGCCGACGCCACCCACTACCCCCGCCCGGCGGCAACGTCGAGGACGGCGAAGACCTCGACGCCGCTCTCGCCGACCCCCGCGCCGCCGTCACCAGCGCGGTTCCGGGCGCGGTCACCGACGCGCACGACACCTGGGTCTGACCCCTTGTCAGGGGGCCGACACGCGCGAGCCGGCACGCGGCGCCTGGCCCGTACGGGGGAAGCCCTCTCACGACGACCGCCGGGCGCACCACGTTCCGCATCATGCGCCTGCATCGCATCCTCGCACTGGTCCGTGCCGATGTCGCCCGGCCCCGACAGCACCTCCTAGCGGCAGCGCGTACCGCACGGCCGGGAAACGCGCCGATCGGGGTGAATCCTTTCCGGGCCGTCCCGCCTCTTGTGTGTGTACCGGCCGAACGGCCGGCAGAACCAGGAGGAAACGCGAATGATGGTCACCGGCCTCGTAGTGATCGGCGCCCTGCTCGTGGGCGCGTGCAGTCGGCACCTGGTGCGGCGCTACAAGAGCCGAGGCTGAGCGGCCATGGGCGGAGGACCCTTCCGAGGATGGAGAGCGGATGAACCGACGCTACGCCTGGCCGGACGAGCGGCTGATCAGGGCCGCACAGAACGGCGACGTCACCTCGCTCGCCACCGTGGTCATGGAATCGCAGCCGCACGTGCGCAAGTTCGCCCTGTCCCTCTGCGCCTCACCGCAGGACGCGGAGGACGCGGCACAGGAGGCGCTGATCATCCTCTACCGGAAGATCGGCACCCTGCGGGCCACCGGCGCGCTCGCCTCATGGATGTTCCGGATCGTGCGCAACGAATGCCTGCGGCAGGTACGGCTGGTCCTCTCCCGCGGCGACGAGGCACCCGCCGGACAGGAGCCGCCCGCGGAACCGTCCGCCGAGGACGCGGTGCTCCACCGGCTGGAGGCGGAGCGGATCGCGGCCGCGGTCGGCTCCCTGCCCCCGGACCAGCGGCGGGTCCTGGTCATGCGGGACGTTCAGGGCCTGCCCGGCAGGAACGTCGCGCATGCGCTCGGCTTGAGCAACGCCGCGATGAAATCGCGACTGCACAGAGCACGTGCGGCACTGCGCGACGCGCTGGACGCGACCGAGCGGCCGCCGGCCCACCCACTCGACCGATCCGACGACCCAACCGCCGGAGGGGACTCAGCGCCGTGAACACCGCGAACAGCACCCATGACGTCAAGGGCCGCGCTGCCACGCCGCCCCCGCCGCCCGACAGAAACGCCGCCCTCGCGTCCGTACCGCGCCACCTGGCGCGCGGAGCCATCGGCTTCGGGCTGATCATCGGCTCGATCGCCCTGCTACCCGTCCTCGGCCCGGCAGCTCTGCTGGCGGCCCCGTTGGCGCTGATCCCCTTCCGCGGCTGCCCCAGCTGCTGGATGGTGGGCCTCGCGCAGGCCATCTCGCGCGGCCGACTGGAGCGGCGGTGCGCGGACGGCGTCTGCACCCTCGCCACGGCGCATCCGCCGCGGGCGACAAGCGTGCGCCGGCCGTAGGGCGCTCGTCGTATCCGCGATTGTGCTCGGTCGGAGGACCCCGGGTGGGTGGACAAGGGACCGTGCGACGGCGAGGGCGGGAGAGCGCGGGGATCTCAGTCACGAAGGCAGCAGCCGTCCATGCCGGGCTCGACTGACCTCCCCTGAGGCTCGGCTGATCACAACCCGGGGGCCCCGGCGCCCGACTCCACGGCCGCCGTGGCCCCGGGCGACATGCCCTGGTCAGTCGGGCGGCCCAGGTACCAGACCGGTCCCGGGTCCGGCACGCTCAGTTGTGTGAAGCCCATCCGGTCGTAGAAGGCCCTGGCAGGGGTGTTCGTCCGCACCATGCACAGGTGCACGGTGGGCACGCCGTGCTCGTGCAGCGCGGTGAGGAGAGTACGTATGAGGGCGCGTCCGTGTCCCCGGCCCTGCCAGGGGGGCAGCAGGTCGATGTGCAGATGTGCGGGGTGGTCGGCCAGCTCCTCGTGGACCATGCGCTCCGGCGTGTGGAGGAGGATCGCCATCGACTCGGAGGGCGTAGCGGCCTCTCCTGTGGGCGCCGGGAACCGCTCCGCCACTCGGGGCAGCCACTCCGCGCGGAACCGGGCGGCGAAGCCGGCGGTGTCCGGCGCCCCGAGGACGTAACCGACGGCACCGGTGCCGTCGTCCAGGACGAAGGCGAATTCCGGCTCCAGCTCCACATAGGGATAGGCGAAGATGACGGGCATCAGCTCGGGTTCGGGGTAGATCCCGGAGGCGTCGCCGCCCTCGTGGGCCGTTCGGACGCAGATGTCGGCGAGCCGGGCACGGTCCGACGGCCGATAGCGGCGGATGAAAGGTTCAGTCTCCATCCCCGCCACGATCCCAGAATGGGAGCGCTCCCGTAAGGGAGTTCGGTCGTTCGGTCGGCCGGTCACTGAGCCCCGGCCGGCGGCCACGCCGTGCGCTCGGCGCGTCCCCATGCGTGCCCGCGGCGTAGGGATCACGGGCGAGGGAAGGACTCGTCAAGGGCGGCTTCACGGGGGTGCGGATGGCACGGGAACGGCGATGTAGAAAGTGCGGCAGCGACGACGTGGTGACGCGACGCGACACCTACCGAGAGGCTTTGCGCAGCCAGTTCGACATGAGCCCCAGCCTGAGGACGGAGGTGGGCACCATACTGGGCGTCCTTCTCTTCCCGCCGCTTCGCGCGCTACGAGGGCTGCGCGTCGTCTGCCAAGCGTGTGGTTGGGAGAAACAGCTCTGGCGGTAGACAGAGCCTCACACCGGCCTCTCGCGGCACACGGACGTCGGCCATGACGGCCTCAAGCCGGGACACCACCGAGGCGCTGGGCCCCGGACACGCCGATCGGACACACCGAGCGGACATGCGCCGAGTACGCATTCCCGACGTGAACGGGCCGGCCACGGGGCCATCGGCAACGGGGTCGTGGTCGTTCCGCGATGACACGTGACCCGATGGGGCGGACGCGCCGGAGGGCTGGGCGCGCCGGAGGGCGAGCGGGCGCTCCAGCACACCCCGCGCGAGCGGGGGAGCCTGAGGAGGTGAGGGCCGCCGTCCTCCGGTATGCCTCCAGACCGGTCTGGCGCGAGGGGCGGACTCGGCTCCGCACGACCGACGTGCGAGCCGGCCCACGGCTCCCGTGTCGGCCCGTGCTTCGGTGGGACACCGGCCGCGTCGTCGCTGCCCGTGCCAGTGTTCCCGGCGCGCCTCGTGTCTCGCGCGTTTGTCCGTGTGGCGCAGTGGAAGAGTTGAGTCCGATGGCCGGTCGGCCGAGTCGCGACCGGCCGCGGCCGGACCTCCTGGCCGCCCTGACTCGAACGGGAGGGCTCCCTTGCGCTTCTACGCCCAGACACCCGCACGACGGAACGGCCAGGTGCTCGTGGACCTGATCGCGTTGACTCTGATCGCCGCTGCGGTGTGGGCGGCCCTCGCCGTCCGCGAGACGATCATGCTGCTGGCCGAACCGGGGCGCAGGGTGGAGAGCTCCGGCGACCGTCTCGCCGAGGAGCTGGGCAAGGCCGGAGACGCGGCATCGGACGTGCCGCTCATCGGAGGCGTCCTGGAGAAGCCGCTACAGTCCGCGGCCGACGCCGGCTCCGGTTTCGCCGACGCGGGAGTGTCGCTCCAGGAGACCGTCGATCAGGTCGCCGACGTGACCACCACGGCTCTCATCGTCGTTCCGGTGCTCTTCGTCTTGCTGCTGTGGCTCCCACCGCGCCTGCTCTGGGTGCGGCGCAGCAGCACCCTGCGGCGCCTCGCCGAGGCTCCCGGAGGCACCGACCTGCTCGCCTTGCGCGCCCTCACCGGTCCTCCTGCCGCGTTCGCCGGACTGCAGGTCCCTCCCGGCGGGTGGGCCGACGCCTGGCGCCAGGGGGACCGGAAAGCCATCACCGACCTCAGCACGGCCGCTCTCGAACACGCCGGGCTTCGGCTGTGAAGAGCCGGAGCCCCTGAGGCGGGCGCGCGGACTCCTGCCTTCGTCGCCCCACTCACCCCCGCGGCCTGCGCGCATCGGCCGCCCGGCGTCGACCGGTCGAGGAAGGTCCGCAGGCGGCGCGGGTTCTCGCGGCCCGTCGAGGGTCGCCCCCGACCGAGTCTTCTCGGACGGGGCGTCACACCGCCGCCGACAAGCGCCATAGGGCGAGGAGAGGAGTAGCGGCCGAGCGCTCATCGGGTGGGTCGGGTCCGTCGTCGTGGTGGCAGCAGCTCGGATCCGACGACCACTCTGGCGCCGCCCCTCGAGCCCGTGTCGGGCTCGATCCGCCCGGACTGCCCCCGCCGCAACACCGACCGCTACCGTGAGGGGTCATGTCCGTAGAGTCCAGGAGTTCCGGATGAGCCACCAGCCGGCCCCCGCGTCCGCCCGCACCCAGGCGGCCGAGCGACGCGCGAAGGCCGACGTCCTCGCCTCCGTGCTGCGGGACAGCGCCCCGAACGGTCACCCTGCCCCCGAGTCCCGCGTGCGGCGGGAGAACCCCCGCGACGCCCGCCTGGAGCGTCCCGCCGCGGAGCGGCCCCGTGTCGCCTGACCGCGGCCCGCGCCGGGCCCGAGTCGTCATCGTGGAGCCCGCGCTCAGCCAGTTGGAGAAGCTCACGGCCTCCGAGACGCACCGCCTCGACCGCGCCATCGTCGCGATCAGCGTCAACCCGGACCTGGGCACCCCCGTGCCCGACACGCTCCTGCGCGACTACACGGACGACATCGACGCGGTACGGGTGGTCTATTACGTCACCGCGCTGCGCACCCTCACGATCGTGGCGTACGTCGAGGCCTGAGCGATACCAGGGACTCGCCGGCGACCAGAGCGCCGAGGGTTGTGCGCTGGGGGTGACCGAGCGGCCTTCCGGGCGGCGGCGACTCCCGCACGCTCGGAACGAGCCTCGCCGAGGACCTGGCGAGCCACGGCCGGGTGGTCGTCCTCGTCGACCACCCCGGTGACGCTTCCCAGGTGCAGCTGCCGACGGCATGCGGACGACCGTCCTGACCGGGCCGCCGGGCCCGGCGACCTTCCGCACGATGGCCGACACCCGGATCACGGACCTCCGCCTGGTCCTCGACCGGCTCGGCGGCCTGCCACTCGCGCGCGTCATGGACCCCTGCCGGATCGGGCTGTACGGACACTCGGCAGGCGGGACGGCTGCGGTGTACGCGGCCCGTGGCGACCGCCGGGTCGGCGCGGTGGCGAACCTCGAGGGTCATCTCGACCTGTATCCGACACCAGGCGGGACCGAGCAGCCCCTGCTGCTGTTCCGCACCGACGGATTCGACGGCGCCGCCCGTATCGATTCCTCCTGGTCCCGCCTTCCCGGCCGCCGCGCGCTGCTCGCCGACGCCGACCACGGGTCGTCCACCGACTACGGCCCGCTCGTCGCGCAGCTCCAGGCCGCCGGGCTCGTGACCCCGACGGCGCGGGCGGCGCTCGTCGGCACGGGAGACCCGACGGTGACACTCGCAGAGATACGGCGCGGGGCGGGGGCCTCCTTCGCCCGCGATCTGTCGTAGCGAACGCGCTCCGTAGGCGGCGGGCTGCTCCTGGGCGCCTCCACGCTGCGGGCCGGAAGGCGCGTGCCGAGACGCGACCCGGCGACGCGACCGGTGCCCATGCGCCAAGCTCCAGGCAGACCTCGCGACGCGACCTGTGCCCCTGCGCCGAGCTCCAGGTATAGGGGCAAGGGAACGGGGCACTCGAATGCCGGATGTCGATACGCGCCATCCCGCACGGGCCGACTCGTCCTGCAGGAACTCCTTCCCGCCGGGGCGTGTGGACCCAGGTGAAGCAGCGGTCCCGCACGGGGCCGGGGCGGGACGAACGACGAGGTGCGAGACCGCACCCCGGTCCGGGAAGCCCGCTATCGATGGCGAATCAGGAGTTGTTCGTTCGTGACTGAGAACGCGTGGAACTACCGGCCGTCCTTCAACTACGCCGTCGGCACGGACCTCACCGGCTACAAGGTGGAGGCGGTCGACGGGAGCATCGGCAAGGTCGACAAGCACTCCGAGGAGGTGGACGACGCCTACCTGGTGGTCGACACCGGTGTGTGGATCTTCGGCAAGGAGGTACTGCTGCCCGCGAACACGATTTCACGCATCGACGAGCGGGACCAGAGGATCTATCTGGACCTCTCCAAGGAGCAGATCGAGAACGCCCCCGAGTTCCACCGCGAGAAGCACCTTGACGAGGTCGCGTACCGGGATGAGGTGGCGTCGCACTACCAGCACACGGGCGGCGCCGGCACGCAGTAGGGCACGGGCGCCGGCTGCATCCATGCGCCCGTCGCCTCGGCTCCGGGCTGGGTGCCCCGTGGAGCAAGCGAGGCCGCTTTCGCAGGGACGCCGAACGGTCCCGCTATGAGGGGGCCGGTCGGCAGTAGCGCTCGACGAGTTCGGCGTGTGCGGGGAAGCGCGTCACGAGGTCGTCGGGCCGACCGAGGGTCATGTCGGCGTAGTCGAAGCCTGGCGCGACCGCCTCACTGATCAGCGCGTGGTCTCCGGCGGTGAGGTGTGAGGCCTTCCAGACTCCTCCGGGCACGGCCAGGGTGAGGAGCTGGCCCTCGTCGGTGTCCTGTCCGAGGACGGCGCTGCTGTAGTGGCCGTCGGGGTGGAGCAGGTGGTAGGTGATCGGTGCGCCGTGGTGGTGGAAGTGCAGGATGTCGGACCGGTTCAGATGCCAGTGGCCGACCGGTGACCAGTGGGTGAGCAGGTAGTGGATGGAGGTCAGTGTGTAGCGCTCACCCGCGGGTGTCGGGATGCGTGGGCGGTGGTCCGCCTGGAAGGTCCGACGGAAGTATCCGCCTTCCACGTGGGCTTCCAGGCCGAGCGTGTCGATCCAGTGCTGCGCCGTGATCAAAGTGTCCTGTCCTCCTGTGTCTGCGGGACGTGTTCGAAGACCGCTGGGGAAGGGGTCGGCCTACGGGAGCTTGGTGCCGGGTGTCTCGTGAACCGGTATCCCCCCGTCCGCATCCTCCGCGGCCACCGACGGCGTGCCACAGGGTCCTCGGCTGGGCGCTCCCGTAACGTTGTCGTGGCCCTCCTCCCGCGGACCGACGTTCGCGCCGCCGCATGAGGCGGCGGTCTGCTCCTTCCTGCGCGCCGGACGGGGCGCAGGAAGACGACGGGGGATGCGGTCCGCCCGGTCTCGCGGGTCCGGCCCGTGCGGCCCCTGCTCCTCCTCGGCAACGATACGGCGCCTGGCCCCCCGGGCCGCGCGCCGCATCGTTCGCCGACTCGCCGACTGATCGATCATGCCGTGCCGTGTCATATGTCGAACGCTTGTACGGCACAATGTCGTTGGCGCCGCGGATCTCGCACGCCATGCTTACCCGACCGACAGCTGAGCCGCATGCCGGCCACCGTCACCCAGTGCAACCCACGACACCAGGAGTCCCGTTGACCACCACACCGATCCCACGCACGGGTGAGTCGATTTCACAGCACCGGCAGCCTCCGGTGGCCCCACTGCCCGACTTCCGCCACGTCTTCGTCGAACCCGTCTTCAGCGCCTGTGCCGTGGCGGAGGACTTTGACGGTGAGTGGCAGGAAGAAGACCGGACGTCCGACACCCGGCGGTGAGAGGGTGCCCCCTGTGCGGCTCGTCTGCCCGTCTACTTCGTCACCGCATGAGGAACCGGCACCTTCGCCCGCTCCGCAGCCCCCCACCGCGTCGTCGTGGGACTCCCCGGGAAGCGCCACGAAGCGGTGAAGGCCGAGCGTAGAGGCGGGCCCGCACCCTGGGCGAAGGTCCTGGGAGCGGTCCTCCTCCTTCCCGTCGTGGCCCTCGTCGCCCTCTTCACCGTCGCCCACTATCGCGAGACGGCGCGGGAACGGCACGCCTTCGAGGCCACCCGGGCGGACGCGGAGCGGTTCGCCGACGCCCTCGTCGCCGAAGGCCGCTCGCCGTCCGACCGGGAGGTGCGGGTCCTCCTCGACCGGCCGGCCGGCGACGGCCCGCGCAACGGTGTGCTGGTCGATGTGCGTCCCGCCGAGCACGGCACCCGGGTCTTCGTCCAGTTCTCCCGTGTGTACGAACGGCCCCTGGCCCTGTTCGGCCCGGCAGAGACCACGGCCACGCGCTGTTTCACCATCGACGTTCCGGAGACCTCCCAGGCCCGGCCCCGGGTCACGGCCTACGGCCCCGAGCAGTCCTGCACCACCGTGGCCGCCTCAACCGCGAACTGACGGGAGTCGGCATGTCTCCAACCGGCGATGTCCTCCCGGCCTGGTCCAGGATCACCCGCCGGCTCGGGCAGCATGCGCGGGGCGACCGCGCGGCCCGTCACCCTGGCGCCTCCGCCGCCGCTCTCACCTCCCTTGAGGACGGACTCGGGTTCCCCCGCACCCCGCGCTGAGGGCGTTGCTTTCGGCCAACGACGGCCTCGTGCCGCGCACGGCGAGTGACGAGCCCGGGGCGTTCCTCCTCGGGTACGGCCACCTGGCCACCGAGAAGGTCCTGGAGTCGCAGCGCCATCTCGCCTCCCGCGCCGAAGACGCCGTCGAGGAGGGGTACGAGGACGAGGTGGGGCGGACCGCGCACGAGCGCGGGGTCCCCTTCGGACAGGCGCTCACCGGCGACCTGCTCTTCGTCGACCACCGCGAGGGCGCGGAGGGCGTGTACGGAACGGACTGTGAGATCTCCTTCGGCGATCCGGACCACCGGCGGCCGTGGCCCGGCGTGGGGGCCACGCTCGACGGCCTGGCCACGGCGATGTCGCACGGCACCCCTCTGGCCGCGCTGGGCCGCCGACCAGCCGTGCACGAGAGCCGGATGCTGGAGTGGCCGACGGTCTGACCGTCCGGTGTGGGCGGGAAAGACGCCGCGACCCCGTGCACGGCCGTTTCCGGGATCACGACGGCTTCCCGGTCCCAGGGGAAACCGGCAGACCGCCATGCTCCGACGGGCCGACTGCTGTCGCCGGCGAACGTCATGGCTCAGCCTCGAGACCGGTCGGGAACCGTCTCACGACCAGACAAGCCGACCTTCGGCGACCCGGCAGACCGGCAAGCTTCCCTTGCCGATCCTCGTCAGCGTCTCCGCCACGGAGTCGAAATAATGGGCCATCGATGCGTACTCGCCCGTGACCGTGGGGGCACCCACGAACCACCTGCCGACGCGCCCGTCCCTCACAATCCGGAACGCTCAGGGACCGGCCGCGGCGCTCAGTCCCACGGCTGGCCGCGTAGGTCAGATCGAGGCATGGCTCGACGTCTGTGAAGACGCTGACCAGGCACCGCTGTTCGCCTCCCACGACCCCGACGCACTCTTCACCGCCGACCGCCGACCGCCGACCGCCGACCGCCGACCGCCGACCGCCGACCGCGACCGCGACCGCGACCGCACCACCGGCGCCGGCAGCGCGGCCCTCGCCGACCTCCTCGTCATCCTCCGCCCTGCCGCACCCGCACCCGGACCCCATCTCCTGCGCCGAAGGACGGAGACGTCGAACACCTCCCTCAACGGCGCCGGAGTCGGTGCGTTGCGGTCCTCATCCTGATCCTGACTCGGCGCCTGGGTCGCTCGATCAGTGGCCCCTCTGAGAGAACTCGGCGACATGGTGGTCCCGTAACCGGCCCTTCGGGGAAGCCCGGTCTCCTGCTCACCTACCTCGGAAGGATCTTGAATGATCTAATGATCGACGGCCCCGCAGGCATCGGTCGCCGTCTTCGCCCTAGGTGTGGCGAGAAGGACGACCCGGCCGGGCGAGGCTCGCTCCGTATGCACCCCCACCGAGGGGTGCATTTTTCTCGTTCTACGGCAAGGGATGTGAAGAGCTGGATGAGGAGACCTTCCATAGCAGTGGGCGCGGCCGCGCTGTGCTTCGCTCTGCTCGGCCTGTCCACGGGCGCCGGTAGCGCGACCGCCGCACCCGGGCAACCGGCAGGGACGACCACGGCATTCGACGGCATGGCGGATGCTCCGACCGTTCAGGCGGCCGAACCGGGCACCGGTGTCCGGTTGGCCGGCACCGGCGCCCGCCACGACTACAACGGTGACGGCCGCAGCGATCTGGCCGCCTGGTACGACTACGCAGACGGGCACGACGCCGTACGCACCTTCCTCGCGGGATCGAACGGCGCTTTCGCCGCGCCCGGGGTGGGCTGGGAGACCCCCGCAGGCAACTACTGGGTCCAGAACATGAAGCGCCTCACCGGCGACTTCAACGGGGACGGTGTGGGTGACCTCGCGGCCTTCTACGGTTACGAGGACGGCCGGGTCACTCTACTGACCTGGCTCGGCCGTGGAGACGGCACATTCGAGAGCCCTCTCCATTCCTGGACCGCGGCGCCTGGCAACTGGAATTTCGACGCCATGACCGCCCAGGCCGGCGACTTCAACGGCGACGGCCGTGACGACGTCGCCGTCTGGTACGCCTATGGAGACGGCAGTGACAAACTCTTCACGATGCTCGCCCGCCCGGACGGCGGTTTCGGCGCGCACTTCTCCTCGTTCCAGCGGACCCCTGGGGATGGCTGGTACGTCAACCGCATGAAGTTCGCCACCGGTGACTTCAACGGGGACGGCCGCGACGACCTCGCGGCGCTGTACGGGTACCGGGACGGCAGTGTGAAGCTGTTGTACTGGGCCGGGCGGACCGACGGCGGGTTCGCCGAGCCCGTGCACGGCTGGGAGTCCACGGGCTGGACGTTCCGCCAGGCGAGTCTGCACGCGGGTGACTTCGACGGTGACGGTCGTGACGAACTGGCCGCCTGGTACGACTACGCGGACGGACACGACGCGGTGATCGGCTTCCGTCTCGGCACGGACGGAAAGTTCGGCGCCCGGCGGGACATGCTGGCCCTCCCGGCGGGCTCGTACGATCGTTCGCGTATGAAGATCGTCACCGGTGACTTCAACGGGGACGGCCGCGGCGACCTGGCCACTCTCTACGGTTACGCCGACGGACGGGTGAAGACGATCACCTTCACCGCCAAGTCCGACGGCAACCTCAATGGCCCCCTGCACAGCTGGGAGTCCGAGCCCGGCAACTGGACCTTCAGCCAGGTCCACATGATGGAGGGGTACACCAGCCCCACCCTGCTGCCCTACTGTCCCGCGGTGTTCGGGCACGGCGGGTGGCCTCAGGAGGCGGACGGCTGGCAAGAGGACCAGATCCGTGCAGCGAACCACCCCAGGGGCCTCGCCCAGGAGAAGAGCTGGGGCGCGGCCGGGGTGGAGGCCGATCTGCGGCTGACCAAGAACGGCACCCAGGCAGTGATGTGGCACAACAGAACCACCTTCGGGCTGACCGGATCGTCCGATTCCATCTCGGAGCTGACGTGGGCGAGCGGGTCCAACCCGCTCAAGGGACGCACCATCACGCGCGGCCCTTACACGGGTGAGACCGTGTACACGTTCCGCGAGTGGCTCGACAGCGCCAAGGCTCTCGGCATGGTCGTGTTGGTGGAGGTGAAGTCGGAGACGAAGGAGTCTCTCCTCAGCAGCGACTCGTCGATCCGGGAGACGGCCTGGAACCAGGTGCTCGCACCGATCGCGGAGCGCATCGGGTCCCAGGAGATCATGATCTACACGCAGGACACGCAGCTGGATCCGGTGCTCCGGAGCCGGGTCAGCGCCGCCGGCCTCTCCGCGGCCCTCACCGGTTTCCCCGACTGGTACGACGTCGTCGACTGGCAGGAGCCGCCCCCGCCGGCCTCCGGCAACTACGCCTCCTGGCAGCGGGCGCTGGACGCCGATGCGACCCGTCTGGCCACCTCGTGGACGCCGGGCCTCACCGACTGGATGGACGGACGCTGCGTCTGATGTTCGCACGGGCCGCGGGGGAGGCGATGAAGTCCGCCTCCCCCGCGGCCCGGTGCTTTCCGCATGCCGCTCCACGGCCGGATCAGTGGTGAAGCGCAGGTGCGGCCAGGCCGTCCCGATGCGGCCGAGGTCGATGAGGTAGCCGGCCGACTCATCACGTCTCGGCGCCACCGGCGGTTCGCCTATCGCGCCGGGGCGACGGCGCGCCCCGCCGGTCGGCGCGTCCGCCTGGAGCCCGGCCCGGCGGGAGGCGAACGCGCCTGACCAGCACGCGGGCCGGCCGCCTGTTGTCGGCGATGGCGGCCAGGCCGGTGAAGCGGACGGCGTATCCCGATCCGCCCGCGTCCCGGTACAGGACGAGGATGGTCGACGTTCCGAGGGTGCGCCGGTACGGCCGCCGTCCGCTCGCCATGCCGGGACGGTCCTGCGGACTCACCGCCCATGCGAAGCGTCGGCGTCACCGGGAACGTACGCGCTCCCGACCGTCCGGATAAACGGATGGTCGGGGGCGAGGGGGCCACGGCAGGATGATCCGCATGACATTGCCTGCCCCCGAGCTGCACACCGCCCGTCTCCGACTGAGGCCGTTCACCGACGCGGACGCGGCGCCGCTCTACGCGCTGCACAGCAGCGCCGACGTGCTGCGCTACTGGGACTCCCCGCCGTGGACCGAACCGGCCCGCGCGCAGCGCTTCATCGCGACCTGCCGGAGGATCGAGGAGGAAGGCAAGGGAGCGCGGGTGGCCGTCGACCGCGTCTCCGACGGCGCGTTCATCGGCTGGTGCGGCCTGACCGGCTGGAACCCGGACTTCCGCAGCGCGTCCCTGGGCTACGTCTTCGACGCCGCCGCGTGGGGCAACGGCTACGCCACGGAGACCGCGCACGCCGTCCTGCGGTGGGCGTTCGACACCCTGGACCTGAACCGTGTCCAGGCCGAGACCGACACGCGCAACGTGGCGTCCGCCCGGGTCCTGGAGAAGCTCGGCTTCCTCCGCGAAGGCACCCTCCGCGAGGACTGCGTCGTCAACGGCGACGTCTCCGACTCCTGGGTCTTCGGCCTCCTCCGCCGCGAGTGGCACCCGACGGCCACGCCGACGGCCGGTCGCTGGATCCCCTCTGACAAATGATCACCGAGCCGGGACGGACGTGCTCGATCCGATTGCCTTGCCGTTCTGACGTCGGCCAGTGAGCCTGGACTGGTGCCAGGACAAGGGAAAGGAAGACGGCGACAAGAGGACGAGGCTCGGCGTATCGCCGCTCGCACCGCGCCGAAGGCGGGGCAGTGGGACGTGGTCGTCGAGACTCGGGACCGGGCGGAGACGCGCACGCGGTGTGCCGCCTTCGGGAGGCAGGAGTCGACGATCGATGATCCGGAGCCCTTGTTGCCGCGGGGGATGGGCGCGGGCGGCCGGAGCGGGATCACCGGCGGGTGATCGACGTCTCCACCGGCAGCTCGCGCCACTGCTGCGGCCGGGTGCCCACCGTCCGCCCGGGACAGGAACCGCCCGGGACAGGAACCGCCCCGGACATCGCCGGCCCGCCGACGCCGCAGACCGCCGGTTCATGTCCACGAGACGTTGAACAGCGCGTACTCGAGCAGGTCAGGGGCGGCCCGGGACGGCAACGCCCCCGATGCCGCCGCCTGTTCGGCGGCCGCCTGCATGAAGGAGCAGTAGACCCCATAGCGGTGCGCCGACCAGCCACCCTCCCGCCAGACCCAGCGGGCGATCGAGCCGTCGGGATCGTGGCCGGTCTCCTGGCCGACCGCCTGCGCCAGTGACCGCAGACGCCGGGCCAGCACACGGTCGAGAATCAGCGGCCGGGGACCGGCCGCCGGCGGTACCGACGCGCCAGCGAAGTACAGGAACTTGGTGAAGAACGACGGCCCCAGCCCTCGGATGCGCCCCAGCAGCTCGGCGTAGGCCGCTTCGGCTCCGGCTCCTCTCAATGTGGTGACCGCCTCGGTCCGGGCCAGCACCGCCTCCAGGTCTGACGCGGCCAGGATCCTGCGCAGGGTGGCGGGTCCGCTGCCGCCCGGAGAGCCGCGCTTTCCCTTCCCCCACACGTAGGTGACGACCAGGGCCTCCCCGAAGGCTCCGCGCCGTAGCGCATCCGCGACCGTCGACGCCACCTCTGCCCGGCTGATCCGTGCATCACCGGCCTGTGACGCGGGAGTCAGCGACGCGGGCCAGGGAGTGATCCGTGCCCACCGACTGGGGGTGTAGAGCACCGCGTGCGAGCCCGGTGTCCCGTTCGCCAGCCGCACCGCGTTCCGGCTCCACCATTGGTCCAGTGCCCCCAGGACGTGATCGGGCAGCAGGCACCCGGCCATCTCGCGGTCCACCGCATCCGCCCGGTCCTGCCTGGTCGAAATCCCCCCGCCACGTCCCGGAGCACTCGTCAAAGCCTGTGGAGGCACGGGGGTCAGCTGATCGTCAGCTGCCATCTGATTTCTCCGTCGTGCCACTGCTCGGTGGGAGTGAGGCCGACTGCGGTGGCGATGGCGGCGGACGCCTTGTGATCCGGATGGATGTGCGCGACGACCGTGTGCACCGGGTGTGTCCGGAGCCAGCCGACGAGCCCTCGGGTGGCTTCGGTGGCGATGCCGCGTCGCTGCCAGAGGGCCCCTACTACCCAGGCGATCTCCGCACTGGCTCCGCGGTCGTCCGCCGTGACCGTCGCTTGGACATAGCCGGTCAGGCAGGCCGCGCTGCGGAGCTGGATCGCCCAGTTGCACCAGGATTCGCCGGGGCGGGGAGAGCCGGCCACCAGACGTTCGTAGCGGACACGCAGAGCCTGGGGGGTGTCCGGCATCCCGCCGGTGAAGGTGTGAAGGCCAGGGTCGGACAGCACAGCGGCCATCTCGTCGGCGTGCTCGACCTGCAGGGGAAGGAGGGCCAGCCGGTCGGTACGGATTCCTTCGGGGCTGAGGGTGATCACGTTGCCTCCTGGTCGGGACGTTCGACGAGTATGCCGCGCTCGAAGCGGGCGGCAGCACCGAGCCGCGTCCCAGACTGCTCTGTCCCCACACGTCGGTCGGCCCACGGCACGTGGGGTAGGGCATGAAGTGCTGACCGGCAGTTGTGGAGCGTCGGTGCGGGGCAGTGGGAGGACACCGTCACTATGGCGAGGGACCTCCTGCGCAATGCGGCCAACGATCCCGCGATGCGCTACCGCGCCGGCCGCGGACGTCCGTCCCACGCAACGTTCCTCCTCTGCGCCAACGGCGCTGCGGGCGTCCTCTCGTATCCCGTTAACATCTACAACCACGGTTGGGGCGAGGCGTCCAAGTCTGCCGTCGAACGCCCCCGGACTCTTCGGGTCGAACGAGACGATGTCGGGACGCGGTGTCTGCAGGGGACTCTTCGGGGACAGCTGCCCTGCCCCGCTTCCACGGTCGCCTGACAGGAATGAGGTGACCAGGAATGGTCGCGGACCACTACCTCGGACATCTGCTCGACAGGGTTCCCGAGACCAGGCCGTTCCTGGAGGAGATGTACGAGGAGGAGGACGGACCGATCGAGGCGCTGCCGAGCTCGGACACCGACCTGGACCTCTACGCGATCCTGCTCGACGGGCTGGTCAGGCCCGTCCTCCAGCCCGCTCTGGCCGCGCCGGAGCGGGACGAGGACCTGCTGCGGCGGTGCTTCGGCTTCGTCGAGGAGATCTACGAGGTGGACACCGAGTTCGCTCGCGGCGCGGTGTACTTCCAGGTCCTGGAGAGCCTCCTCGACGCCGGGGACTACCTGGTCAACGCGGTCCCGTTCCTACGGGGGAACCTCAGGGAGCCTGTATCCAAGATGCTCAGGAACTACGAGGTCGAGGGCTACGAGAACGGCCTGCCGCCCCTCTGACCGCGCGCTTCGCGCGCACCTTGCGGGTGAGGCTTTGGCACCGGCCCTTCCGTGTGGGCAACTGCGCTGACGCGCTCGCCACGTGACGCACCTTGCGTCATGGAGGCAGGGCCGTGATCCGTTGTGCCGCACGCCTCCGGCAGGATGGCGTCATGGTCCAGCACATGGTGTCGCCGTCGGAAGCCTGGCGCCGGATTGACGCTTGGCTGGCGACCCACGCGCCGTCCGACTCGGCACGGCTCAACCCACCTGCGACACAGGGCGAGATTCAGCTTGCGGAGCGGCTCCTCGGTAGCCCGTTGCCCAGTGATCTCGTTGAGTCTCTGCGATGCCACAACGGAGCAAGTGCCTGGACGACCCTTCTGCCGGATCAGTCACCGCTCCCGGTGAGCGGCATCGTGGATCGTTGGCAGATGTGCATGCAGGTCGCCGCGGAGAACGACGGCCTGTCCCGCCGATCCTGGGACGACGAGCCTTGGTGGCAGCCGCTCTGGATTCCGTGGGCCGAGAGCGCCGACGGCGGGGTCCATGTGATCGACCAACGACCTGGCCCGTACGCGGGCCGCCTCGGCTGGGCGGGTCACAGCGGTGGCGGCGACTTCACCGACTCATGGCCCAGTCTGGCGACCCTTCTCCACGCAGTCGCCCATGCGCTCGACGAAGGGGGTGACGTTCGCGGGCTCCATCCCTACCTCACCACACAAGGTGAGCTCTGGTGGGATGAAGAAGGTTGCGTGGAGCTCAACGGTCACCCACTGAGGGCGGCACCGGTCGGGTTGTCCTAGCCTGCAGATCCGGTGCGCCGCCACACTGGCCGGTTCAGTGCCTCCGAGCCGACATGCACGCCGCACCCGGAACACCGTGCCCGGAGGGCTGGGCACGGTACGACATGGGCTTCGCCGAATGGCTCTACCGATACCTCATCGGGGAAGACATGGCCGGTCCCCACAGCTCTGCCTTCTACCCGGGCCCGCCAGAGCTGCTCAGGCTCCCGATTAGGCGGCATGAGTGCGGACGGACGATGTCATCGCATCCGAACGGTGGCGCAGGTGAACGTCGTGTCCAGGAGCAGCTCGGGGGTGATGGCGACGCCGGTGAGGTGCTCCGCCAGAGCGAAGGCGGCTGGTGAGGAAAGGTCCTCGTCGGACTCCGGTGCGTCGTCCTCTACGTGGAAGCCGATGCCCACCATGACGTCGAGGAGTTCATCGGGTGTGGTGCCCCAGCGCTCTTCAGGGAACATGGGGTCGAAGCAGAGGCGCAGGGCCTGGTCCTCGGCCCAGAGGAACGTGCCGACGGCGTTGATGTTGACGAAGTGAGAGATCCAGCTCGTACCGGCGGAGGCCGGAAGCGCTCGTTCTTCCGTGACCCCGAGGTAGCCGTTGGGCTCGATCAGCAGCGTCCAAGCGCCGACGGTGGTCACGGCGACCATCTGACGGTCGCCATCCTCGAGCTCGTACTGGGCGAAAGTGGCATCGACGACCGCGGATATGCCTCGCATGGGCGTCTCCTCACGTCCTTCGAGCCGGAGAATCAGCTCAGCGGGTGACAGGCCCCGCACCAGGGTGAAGCAGTACGCCTCGGCAATGTCAGGGAAGTCGTTCTCGAACCACGCGTAGTCCGCCCCGGTCTTCGTCATACCGCTCATCCTCGTCTCTGGGTCTGACAGTGAGGAGGTGCCTGGTGCCGTTCGGGACTCCGACTCCGGTCTCACTGATGTATGGGCTGTCTGTCTGTCTGCTGCGCCCGGCGGATCGATCCCCGTACGAGCACAGGTCGCGGGGCCGGCAAGGCGCAGCCGTGCCTTGCCCGGTCGGCACGGGTCCCGCCCCGGGCCATGAGCGGCACCGAAGCGCCGTGCTCACGATGGCTCTGTCGAACTCCGCTTGTCCTCGACGTGGACGACACGCGGTTCGGTACCGTCCCGATGCCGCTTGGAACGACCGCACAGCCCGACGGCGAGCTCCGACTGATCCTCCGGCTCATCAGGGCCGACATAGGTCAGGACATCGTTGTGGTGGCCGGTGACGACCCACCCCTCGGCATCCGCGAGGTCGATCACCCCGAAGTCTCCCGCCGAGGAGCCGGCACGCGCCGGGCCGAACTGCCTCAGGATGGTGGTGGCCGCTTCGGCAAGTCCTTCGTCCGTAGTGCTCAGAACGACACACGTGCCATGCTCGAACAGCACCCACGACTTGCGGGGGTCGGCGAGGAGCCGCTGCCAGATGTCTATGAGGTTCTCGGTGGTCACGGCGGCCATCATGCCGCAGTGCACTGACACAGCGTGACGGCCGACCGGCGCGAGCGACGCGGTACGCGGCTCGTGTCGACACTCGCCACCCGCGACGCACGAGGGGCCTGTGACGTACGCGCGGCACCGGCCCGGCGCGGCCGCGTCCGTGGTCGGACCCGTCGACAGCTGGGTCCGGGGGTCACGCGGCCACCGCGCCACGCTGGCAGCACCCTCTTGCCGAACCCGCGGGCTTTCCGTGGGAATGAGGGCGGGTTTCGGGGGTAGGCGGGACGCGGCAGACGCGCGGGCATGGGGTGGATCGGGTATGAACATGGAACAGACAGCGCACGGCGAGCACCGGCAGTCGCTGCTGATGAGTGACGACATCTCCGTGACGGGGGCCTTCGAGGGCAGCGAGGACATCGCCGCAGCCCGCGATCTGGCCGGTCGTTTTCTCGCTGACGTGCAAGCCGTGCACGGGCTCCCGGTGTCCGCGCGCGCGATGGGGATGGTGCAGCTCGTGGTCAGCGAGCTGGTCACCAACGCCCGAAAGTACGCGCCCGGCCCGTGCCTGCTGACGCTCACCGTCGACGGCGGCGCCATCGAGGTGAGCGCGTGGGACAGCAACCCGAACCCGCCGGTGATCCTGGGGGCCGACCCGAGCCGGATCGGGCAGCACGGCCTGGAGATCGTCATGGCGGTAAGCCAGAGTTTCGCGGTCCACCGTGAACCGGTCGGCAAGCGAATCGCCACGTCCATCACCCTGGCCGACGATCCCGGCGGCGACGTCACCGGCCGCCGACTGTGATCGCACCGCTTTCCTTCGGCCGGCCGTCGGGCAAGGTCGGCAGCGGGGTCTGATCAGATCTTCTCGTCGACCATGCCTGTCATGACCCACGTGGGCGCGCGAGCCGGCCAGTAGCCGACCGCCTTCCGCGGCATCGGACGGACTGGTGGTCCTCTCTGCCCGTCACGGGCGATGCCGCCGCCCCAGCGTCCGCGTGAGCCGTCTTCGGCCGGCCCGAGGCGCGGAGTGAGTCCCACGCGTGGCTGTTCGTCCCGTCCGGCGGGGTGATGCGCCACCCGATCGCAAGGACTTGCAACCTCGTGAGGCTCTGCTGGGCCGTTTGACATGCGGTTTTCTCCGCGCGGATGCTTCATGGCTGAAAAGTCATTCAGAGATTTGCGCAAGTTCTTCCAAGGTCGCCAGGATGGAGGCATGACAAACCTGACCCTTACGGCGCGCGCGTCGCGCTTCGTCGCCCTCGGCGCCGCGCTTGCGCTCGGCCTGCCGGCTCCTCTGGTCGTCGCCACGTCCGCACAGGCGGCACCCTCGTCCGCGCCTCCCGAGTGCGTGGAGTACTACTCGAGCTGGCGCTACACCTCGGTCGTCAACAGCTGTGCCCTCGCGGTCGCCGTCACCGTCGCATACGCAGATGGTCAGGTGGCCCCCTGTCGTGTCATCGAGCCCGGGGGAGTGGCGACCTTCGCGGGTTACGGTCCGCAGCTCAACTACGTCACAGGGCTGCGGACGTGCGAGTCCGACCCGAGCACTCCGCTCGCAGCCTGAGCCCTTCGGCTGGGAGCGGGCCGTCAGGCCGTCCCGGGTGAAGAGCGTCGTTGTTCCTGTGGCGAGTATGCGGCGACTGTGCGGCGGTTTGTACGTGCCTGACCGTGCCATCGGCCAAGGGGTCAGGCTGTGTCGGCCGGCTTGGCCTCGCGGTAGCGGCTGCCTCGCTCGCGCAAGGGGGTAGAGGCTGCGCTCGGGTGTGGTGAGGCCCGAAGGGTCGGCCGTTCGCTTCGCGGCGGCCGAGAAGGCGGGAGCCGAGGCGCGCGGCCGGAATCGATCACGGAAACTGTCGCGCGCAGAGCCCGGCTCGCACCTCGGGCCGCCACCGGACATGTCGGCATCCTGCGTAGTTTCGACCGCCTGACTGACCGTCACATATGCCGCACCGCAACGAAGTTGCGTTCACGGGGCTTGACGCGCCTGCGTCCCGATGGCTGTATGGGAGCGCTCCCACGCCAAGGGAGCACCCCGCCGACTGGAGGCCCCGTGAATACCAGAGCAGCGCCCCTGCCCCATGCCGTCCTCGCCCTCATGACGGGGATCGCGACCCTGGTCGCGTATGTCCTGCTCGGGGCGGCCACCGCGCAGGCGCGGACCGCCGACGCCGTGGCGACCGGGCTTCACGTCAGCGGCGGGCGGCTGCTTGAGGCGAACGGGAACGACTTCGTGATGCGGGGCGTCAACCACGCCCATACCTGGTATCCGGGCGAGACCCAGTCGCTTGCCGACATCAAGGCCCTCGGGGCCAACAGCGTCCGGGTCGTGCTCGCCAACGGCCACCGCTGGGCGGCGAACAGCCCCGCCGACGTCCAGGCGGTCGTCGCCGACTGCAAGGCCAACCGCCTGATCTGCGTCCTGGAGGTCCACGACACCACCGGATACGGGGAGGAGGCGGCCGCCGGCACCCTCGACCAGGCGGCCGACTACTGGATCGGCCTGAAGAGCGTCCTCGCCGGCCAGGAGGACTACATCATCGTCAACATCGGCAACGAGCCGTGGGGCAACGCCGACCCGGCCGGCTGGACAGCCCCCACCATCGCCGCCGTGAAGAAGCTGCGCGCCGCCGGATTCGCGCACACGATCATGGTGGACGCGCCCAACTGGGGCCAGGACTGGCAAGGCGTCATGAAGGCCGAAGCGCGGTCCGTGTACGCCGCCGACACCACCGGCAACCTGGTCTTCTCCATCCACATGTACAGCGTCTTCGACACCGCGCAGGAGATCCGGGACTACCTCGGGGCCTTCACCGCGGCCCGGCTCCCGATCCTCATCGGGGAGTTCGGCGGACCCGCCGACCAGTGGGGCGACCCCGACGAGGACACCATGATGGCCGCGGCCGAGGAGCTCCGCCTCGGCTACCTCGCCTGGTCCTGGAGCGGGAACACCGACCCGGTCCTCGACCTCGCCGTCGACTTCGACCCGAGCCGCCTCAGCGGCTGGGGCGAGCGGATCTTCCACGGCGAGAACGGCATCGCCCGGACCTCTCGGGAGGCCACCGTCTTCGGCGGCGGCACCCAGGACACCCAGCCCCCGACCGCCCCCGGCGCACCTTCGGCCACCGACGTCACCGCCGACTCCGCCACCCTGACCTGGCCGGCAGCCACCGACGACACCGGGGTCACGGGCTACGACGTCGTCCGGCTCAGCGGCACCACAGAGGTCCCGGCCGCTTCCACGGCCTCTGCCGGTGCCACCGTGAAGGGCCTCAGCGCCGACACCACGTACACCTTCGCCGTCTACGCCCGAGACGCGGCGGGAAACCGTTCCGCCCGCTCGGCCTCCGTCGACGTCACCACCGACAAGGGCACCCCTGTCCCCGGCGCAAGCTGCGCCGTCGGCTACCGGGTGGTGGGCGACTGGCCCGGCGGCTTCCAGGGCGAGATCATCGTGCGGAACACCGGCACCACCCCCGTCGACGGCTGGACGCTCGGCTTCTCCTTCGCCGCCGGGCAGACCGTCGCCCAGGCCTGGGGTGGCGCCGCCGCGCAGGCAGGCGGCGCGGTCACGGTGACGCCCGCCTCCTACACCGCCACCATCGCCCCGTCCGGTTCCGTCACCGTTGGCTTCATCGGAACCAAGGGTGCGACGAACCCGGCCCCGGCCGCCTTCACCCTCAACGGTGCGGCCTGCACCACGTCCTGAACTCCCGGGGCGCGGACACTCCGTCCGCGCCCCGGGCCTTTGCGGCCTCGGCCGTCTCGCGGACGTAGGCGGCGGGGGAGCGACCGCAGGAGAACCCTCGACGTCCAAGGAACGGAGTGGGACGGGGCTCGATGAAGGTGCGGTTTCGTGGGGCGCGCGGGGTCAGGGCTGCGCGGGAGGGGGCGTACGACCGGCGCCTCGTGCGCCGGCCCGTCATGCGCGATCGGGCGGCGGACCGGGGGAGGGGCCGGTCCGTCGTTCTGCTGCCACGCTGAGGATGCCTGCGACCGAGTCATCCGACGCCGACGGCCAGCGGACCGACCCTGGACTCCAGCCACAGGGGAAGGTCCAGGAGCCGGACGCCCTCCTGCTCGTCGGGGTCGGTCCGCGCGACCAGGCACACCATGTCCTCCGCGCCGGTGTTCACCGGCATGTGGGGGGTGTCCGCCGGGATGTGGATGTAGTCGCCCGCCCGCAGGGTCACGTGTTCCGTCAGCCCTTCCCCGTGCCAGACCTCGACCTGACCGGACTGGATGAAGATGGCCGACTCGTGTCCCTCGTGCAGGTGAGGACGGCCTCTGGTCCCGGCGGGCATGACCAGGCGGTGGAGACACAGCCGCTCCGCGCCGGCCGACTGGGCACTGATGCCTGCTCCGAACGTGCCGCCCTGAAGGCCCTCGTACTGTCCGGTCCGTACCACTGTGCACTGCTTGTGATCTGCCATACGCGCAGTACAACAGCCCTTCCGCGCTGTTCGAGCGATTCCCGCCAGAAACCTGCCGGGGGTCACCGGAGCCCCGAAGGGATACGCGAAGGACGGCCCGTCCTTCCGTACGGGGCGGATGGTCGCCCTTGGGTGCTGCCGGGCATGTCGACGGCCAGCCCATGCGGTGAGCGGGTGGCCCTGGGCGAGACCGCTGGACGGCATGCACGGAGGGGCCCTGGTGCCGTACGGCACCAGGGCCCCGAAGGAACTGCTACACCATCTGCCGGCCTTGACACTCCGCCGGCCTTCTGAGTCCGCGCGCCCGACCCGGCTGCTGTCGGGGGTGCGGGGATCGCGGTTGCTTGACCGGAGACCACCTCACTATCGATGTCCTGCGGTACCCGGGCTCAAGGCTTCCGCCCGGGCGATCCTGATGGCGCGTGTCCCTCCGATCTTCCTCGTTGATCGAACTGCTGCCTACCCGGTGCGCGCGTCCGCAGCCCGACGCCTTCACCGAGGTCCTGCCACTGCATCAACTGCGGTACTGCCAGCGGCGGCCCCTGATCACTGCGGGCCACCCGGTCCGGTCGTCAGCCCCGTCGCCGTCCTGCAAAACCCTGGCTTCGACACTCCACCACCGAACCGCCCTGCCTACTGCAACTGCGGGTACTGCTGCCCGGCAGTTCATCTCTGCCGGACCTTGCTGTCTCTCTGGGCTACGAGAGAAACCATAACGACAGCACCACTCAATGTCTACTCTCGCCGACATAGATTTTCCTGCGCTCGCCGGTGAGGTAATCGGCCCGTCGCGGGGGCGAGGGCAGACGCGTAGGGGCGTCATCGCCCGGTGCGTCGCACCGTGCCGGTGCCGCCACCGGGCCGGCCGGGGGCCGACGCTGACGGTCGGACAGCGGTCACACGTGAAGGGCCGGCCGATGAGCATCGGGGCCGAGTCCACGAGTCCTGAGGCAACCGCCGCGCGCGCCAAGCGCCCGGGCGTTCCCCGCCTGGGCGAGCCGGTGCGCACTGCGCATGCCGAAGCGTTGCTCTCTTCCGTACCAGCCCCTCGCCGAGGGCCGCCGTACCGACGTGACGTCTTCCGCCGTCCGGCCGCGGGCCAGCGGAAACCGGCTACCGCCGCTCTCTTGATCAACGTAGGCTCTGACCTCGGAACGGGGCCTCGTCGCGGGCCTCCGGGTCGTGAAGAGCGAGTTCGTGGTGCAGGCCGAGACCGTCAAGTCGCTCTCCCGGCCGAGGGCCACGATGACGGGGAGGAGGCGACTCGGCCTCCCGCGCCGCCCGCCGCAGTCGCCGTCGCACGGAGGACCGATGAAGCTACCCCTCACCATCCACCAGGCACGACTCGGCTCCGCGGAGTTCAAGGTCATACGGCCGGCTCGGCCTGTCACCCACGCGGTGCTCATCGATCGCGATCGATACCTGGAGGTGTATCTCGATCAGGAGGCCGCCCAGCGAGTCGGCGGGCTGTGGAAGCTGGCCGCCTCCTCGCCGCGCTCCCTGGTCCACCTGCCGATCCGAGCCAACCGGCCCCCGTCCCGAGAAGCGCCGGACGAGGGTACGCGCCGGCTCGATCTCGTGCTGATGCACCACTCCCTCCAGTTCGCGCCCTCACGGTGGAAGGAAGTGCGGGGGCGACTCGGTCCGGGCCGTCCGCGTACCGTGACGCCGGCCGGCGCGGAGCATGCCGGCGAAGCCGTGGCCGACCCCGACCAACGGCACTACCGGGAGAACCGGGATCTGTTTCACCAGCATCTCCACGCCGAGACCCTGTTCATGACAGGCAGCGCGAAGGTGTTCAGAGAGACCGCCCAGCACTTCTTCGACGTCGCGCGTCATGGTCCCGGCTACGTCCCCGCCCATCCGAGCTACCCGCATTTCTGCACCCGACTCCACTCCGACGCCGGCATCCTCGGCAACGCGCGCGAGATGCACATCGAGTACTGCGACCACTGGGAGTCGTGATCCCCACCGTCGGATCCCGGCGGCCATGATTCAACGGCCGCCTTCCCCGCCCGGTGCGGAGCCACTCGCATCCGGCTTCGTCCTCCGAAGCGACCGCCCCGTCGACCCCTTGTTACCTTACGGCTCGACCCGTAAGGTAAAGGCCATGAGTTCCTCTTCGTCCTCCAGAGGACGCCCCAGGGATCCCCGTTCGCACGCGGCGATCATCAGCGCGACGACAGAGCTGGTGATCGAGGACGGCTACGCCGCGACCTCGATCGGGGCCGTGGCCGCGCGGGCCGGTGTCGGCAAGGACACGATCTATCGGCGGTGGAGGGGCAAGCCGGAGTTGGTCTTCGAGGCGGTCTTCACGACCACCGACGATGCTCCGCCCCCGGACACCGGGACGCTGACCGGGGACCTGACCGTGCTGCTGCAAGGCCTCGTCGACGAGTTTCGCGCGCCGGCCGCCGCGGCGGCACTCCCGGGTCTGCTCGCCGACTTCGCGGCCGATCCGGAACTGAAGGCGCGCATCCGCAGCGACTTCCTGGCCCCGTCGAAGGAACGGCTGCTCGTCGTCTTCGAACGCGCCGTGCTGCGCGGGGAGATCGCGGCCGAAACGCCCGTGGACCTGGTCCTGGACACGCTGGCCGGAGCCGTGTTCTTCCACGTGGGGCTGGTCGGGGAGCATCCCGCCCCGCAGCTGGCCGCACTGCTGGCCGCTGTGGTGGCCCAAGGAATCGAGGTCCGATGAACGGCTGGCTTCTCGCCGCGGGGGTGACCGCGCTCGGCGTGGGCGCCGTGCACATCGCCGGCGGGCACCGCGATGTGGTGCGCCCGCTGCTGTCCTGCGGGCTCGCGGACGAACCCAAGCGTGTGTTGCACGCGGTGTGGCACATGGTGAGCGTCGACCTGATGCTCTCCGGACTCGCTCTCCTGTGCCTCGCCTTGCGGGACGGTACGGCGGGGGCCGGCCTCGTGGCGTGGTTCGTGGCCGCGCACTTCCTCGCGTACGCGGCGGCCTTCCTGGTCGTCACGCTGTCCGTCGGCTGGTCCCGTCCTCTGCTTCGCCTGCCGCAGTGGATCCTGCTCCTGCCGGTCGCGGTGCTGGCAGCGGCGGGCGCGGGGTAGTCCCGCGAGAACGACCGCACGCCGTCGCCCGATCGGCCGGGCGCTTGGTCGGGCGAGGGCGGCCGGGCTGAGCAGGTGACCACCAAACCCTCGCGCGTCAGGCGGGCCTCGCCGAGGGCCACCGAACGGGGGAGAAGAAGCGGCCGGGGGGACACCGTCCGGGGAGCGCTCTCGACTCACAGGGCGGTGGCGGTGGTCGTCCGTCGACCTTCCTCGGAAGCGGAGAAGGTGCGCCGGCGGCCTGCGCGCACCGGCCGGCGGGACTCGTCATCGGGAGGGCGTACGGAAGAGGGCGGGACGCGGAGCGTTCCGGGCCGGTGTGCGGGCCCGCGCCGGGTTCGCGGCTTTCAGCAGCCGGCGGCGTCTTCCACCGTCGCGCGCACCGTCAGAACGGTGTCGACCCCCGTGAGCTCCAGGATGCGCTGTACCTGATGCGTCGGCGCTGCCACGCGCATGTCGGTCATGCGGTGGGTGAGGATCAGCAGATTCAGGAACGTCGAGTCCGCGAAGGTGATGCCCGAGGCGTCCAGGACGATCTTCCGGTGCCTCTGGGCTGCGGTTTCCAGTGCGGTCGCAAGGGGGGTGATCGAGTCCATGTCGTAGGAGCCCCGCGCGACGACGACCCACGCGCCGTGCCGCTCGTACTGCTCCACCGCTGCTCCGTCCACGTGCCCTCCGGTCGGCGGGAGCGTCTCCCCTCTGCGACCGTCGGCGGTGCTCGTGCGCCGAAGTGTGCCGACCGCTTCCGAAGACACCGTGACCCCTCCATGGCTTACCCGCAGGTTCCTGCTTCCTGATACGCGAAAAGTATGTCACGTAATTAGCATCCGGCAAGGGTGCTCCGTAGAATGGCCTGCATGATCGGAGTGCCTGAACCTCACACCGGTTGGACGTTCGTCACCAACCACGCACGCGTGCTGGCGGCGATTGCCGACAACCCGAACGTCCGGATCCGCGACATCGCCGCCCACTGCCGGCTCACGGAGCGTGCTGTCCAGCGGATCATTTCTGATCTTGAGCAGGATGGTTACCTCTCCCACACCCGCGACGGGCGCAGCAACACCTATCGCATACAGCCGGACAAGGTGCTGCGCCATCCCGCCGAAGCCGGACTGACCGTGGCCTCTCTTCTCTCCCTGCTCGTGCAGGATGAGAGCGACCGAACCGCCACGCCGGGCGCGTTCCTGTCGCCGATGCTGGACATGAACGGCGCGAAGCAGGGGTGAGGCGGACGCCGGATCGGCGTACGTCCCCGCTCTGCCCGTCCACGGCGGAACCCCCCGCGGCCGCGTCCAGGCCTCTTGTGTCAGGCCGAGGATTCGCGAGGCGCCCGCCGCACCACCGGGCGTCACAGCGCATGCCGCCACCGCAGGCGTGGTGCGGCCCGCACCACGGCGGCCGCTGCCAAGCCGATGGCTCCGCCGACGGCTACGTCGGAGGGGTAGTGCGCACCGCTGTGCACGCGCTCCGCGGCCACCATCACCGCGGGCACCGCGCAGAGGGCCCCCGCCACAGGCCACACCGGTGCGACGGCACCGGTGAAGGCGAACGCGGCGGCTGTGTGTCCGGACGGAAAGGAGGAGCTGTCGGGGCGGTCCTCGAGATCTTCGGCCGGGACCCATTCCTCGGGCGGGCGACGCCGGTGGTACAGCTGCTTGGCGACCCCGTTGGCCAGCACCTGCGCCACCGCCATCGCGCCCAGTCCCGCGGCGGCGGCCGTCCGGCCGCGCCATCCCCCGGCGGCGGCCATGACCACGGCAGCCCCCCACCACAGCTTGGTGTGTTCGGCAGCCTCCTCCACCGGCGGCAGAAGGCGCTGCGCCCAGGGCGAATCCCACGAGATGGCCCGTCTGGTCAGAGAGCGGTCCGCGTCGCGAAGGTCAGCCATCACTGTCATGAGCAGTCGGTTCCCGGCTCGGGCCGACTCACACCACTGATACCGGCCCGAGGTCCTACGCCGACACCGGGAACTGACCACTCGCGCGGGGACTTTGGAGCCCGGTCCGGGATCGGTACGGCGTGGCGGGGTGCCGACGGCGAGGGGCCACCGCTCACCTGCGCCCGGGCTCCACGAGCTGTGCCGGTTCTGGCGGACACCAGGCACGGCACGGCAGAGAGGGCTACTCCCCGGCTCGGGTCCGGGAGGCGGGGGCCGCCGTGGCGTGCTGCGGCCAGGGGGGAGCAGTCCTGCGTGCTCTCCGGCGATCCGCGTATCCGCGTCTCACCCCCGCCGGGGGCGACTCAGGCGGAGCGCTTTCGAGCGGTGGTCTTCTTGCCGGCCGTCTTCTTGGCGGGGGCCTTCTTGGCCGTCGTCTTCCTGGCGGTCGCCTTCTTCTTCGGCTTCGGCATCTCGTGGACGGTCGCATCCCCGCCGGTGGTCTCGCCGCGGGACTCCTTCGCCTTGGCGACGGACGCTTCGAGCGCTGCCATGAGGTCGACGACCTTCCCGGCCGGCGCGGCCTCCTCGCCCATGGGTTTCGGTTCGCGGTGCTCGGCCTTGGCGTCGATGACCTCGGCGAGGGCTTCGCGGTAGTGGTCGATCAGCTCCAGCTCGTCGAGGTGCTCGTTGCTCATCGTGTCCAGCAACGCGAGCGCGCCTTCGATCTCCTGCTCGGTCAGCTTCACCTCGTCGGGGGCGACCGGCTCCCATGAGCGGATCTCGTCCGGCCAGTGCATCGAATTCAGCAGCAACGCGTCACCCTTGATCCGCAGCATCCCGAGCCGTTCCCGGCCGCGGAGGGCGAATTTCGCGATGGCCACCTTGTCCGTGCGCTCCAGCGCCTTCCGCAGGAGGACGTACGGCTTGGCCGCGACCTGGCCGTCGGCCCGGAGGTAGTAGTTTCCGTCGCCGAGCTGGATCGGGTCGATGCTGTCCCGGTCGACGAAGGCGACGATGTCGATGGCCTTCGCCGTCGGCAGCGGCATCCGCGCCAGCTCGTCGTCGGAGACGGGGATGACGTGGTCCTTGCTGATCTCGTAGCCCTTGCCGATCTCGTCCTGGGAGAGCTCTTTGCCGTCGATGTCGCACACCTTGCGGTAGCGGATCCGGCCGCCGTCCTTCACATGGACCTGGTTGAAGGAGATGCCGTGCGACTCGGACGCAGGCTCCAGCTTCACGGGAATCGTGACCAGGCCGAACGACACCGCTCCGGACCAGACGGGACGACCGGGCATCAGCACCTCCAGGAGCCCCCCTGGGGTTCTGATCACAGGCTATGCAGATCACGCGCGTGATCGCACCCCCTTCTCGGACGATGGGTCGGCCAGGCCCCGGGCCGGTCCGGGGCGGTCTCTACCCCCGAACCGCGGCCGCCCGACGGCTGCCGGGTAGGACGTTGCCCCGCCCCCGGCGGTGGATCTGCCGGAGGCGGGGCGTCGCCGGGGCCGAACGCCACGTGGACGATCGAGCAGTCGCCTTCGCGGCGGGCCGTCGCACTACGCCACGGCGGTGAGGGTCACGGGTACTCGTACGTCGTGCACTGGCGCAATCCGGCCCAGTAGTTCTCGGACCCGCCGAAGTAGACCGCCGGGACCCAACCCCATCGGCCGTTGTCGGCCATGGTGATCGCCCAGTCCCTCGTGGTGTACCCGTGCGCCGAATAGGGGTCCGTGAGGCTGCTCGAGCGGCAGACGAACCAGTTGCCGCTGCCCGCGTACACGAGGTTGCCCACGAGCTGCCTGGAGTTGTACGGGTTGTTGTACACGGGTGTGTTCGATTTCCAGATCGGACAGTACTGAACCTGGCTGACGTTGAAGCTGTAGCCGAGGTCCATGTGCGCGACCAGCCGCTTGGCGACCGGGGAACCGCATGTGGTGGCCGCGTGCGCCGGCGAGCCCAAGCCCACCAGAGAGATCGACCCGACGGCGAGAGCGGCGACGGTCGCCGCGCTTCTCACCATGGGACGCCTCAGCGCCGAGAGGGCGCGTCGCACCATGCCGACATGCCGGCGCCGTCCAGTGACCTGCATGATTCCTCCCCCTGTGTAGACCGTGCGACGGCAGGTTAACGAGGGCCGCGAGTCCGCGCAGTACGAAGATGAGCCATTGACGGTGCCGCTCTTGCGTCATCTGGTCCTGGTGAACGCACGGCGGTGGGGCGCGAGCGGTGCCGCCTGACGTCACGGCGGCGGCCGGACCGCTGAACGGGGCTGTCCCGGACGACTCCGACGCCGCGATCACACCAGCCACATCGAGGTCAACCGACCCCGCCCCAGGCTCCCAGGTCACGGCCGCAGCAAGGCGTGAAACACTCCCCGGTATGGGAGAGCCCGTCGAGATCGTGCCCTATGACCCCGCTTGGCCAGGCATGTTCGCCACGTGGGGCGTGGGCTTACGGGCGGCCCTCGGTGACGCCGCCGTTCGCATCGACCACATCGGGTCCACCTCGGTGCCAGGGCTGGCAGCCAAGCCGGTGATCGACATCCAGATCTCAGTGACGTCGCTGGAGCCGACGGACGACTTCCTGGGCCCGCTCACCGGCATAGGTTTCGTGTACCGGGCGGACAACCCCGAGCTGACCAAGCGGTACTTCCGGGAACCGCCAGGTCGGCACCGCACCCACGTGCACGTGCGCCGGCTGGGCAGCTTCTCCCAACAGTTCCCCCTCCTGTTTCGCGACTACCTCCGCTGCCACACGTCTGCCATGACCGAGTACGCAGCGGCCAAACGGCGCTGCGCGGCCCGGTTCCGTAACGACCGGCCCGGCTACGTCCAAGCGAAAGATGCCGTCGTATGGGACATCATCCGACGCGCTGACGCATGGGCCCAGCGCACGGGCTGGGTCCCCGGTCCCAGTGACGCCTGAGTTCCCCCGGTCACCGCTGAAGCACAGATCGGCGGAACGAGGAGACGACCCTGAGCACTCCCGTACGGTTTCGTGATCTGCCCAGCGGCTGCGTGGGCTGAGCGTCGTCGGCCGTGGCTGCGCCGGGTTGTTGCCCGGTGGCGCCCGCGCAGGCGTGACCAGGAGCGGCACTATGGCCACGGACACGCCTGGCGGGTTGAGGGCGGCGGTGAAGGGGTGGCGGTTCTCCGGGACGGTCGGCGAGAGCGGGCTGAGGCACCGCGTGCATGCTGGAACGTGTGTCCGATTCGCAGGCTGGGTGGCTCGTACACTGACGAATATGGGGGACCATACGACCATCGGGATCGGTGCACGTCCGGCGCCCGTCTTGCGGGAGTACGTCGACGCCTATGTCGGCTTCGACCTCCGCGGGCTCCCGGCGGGGGTGCACTGCGGCCCGCCGGGCCGCGCGCTCACCGCGGTGATCAGCCTGTCGGATCCCCTGGAGGTGGCGGCGGGCGTTGGCGACGGGTCGCCGGTCACCCGATTCGGCAGCGTGGCCGGCGGTCTGATGCGCCGGTCCGTCGCGATTCACCACGACGGACGTCAGCAAGGGGTTCAGTTGTCGCTGACACCGCTCGGGGCCCGAGCCATCTACGGTCTGCCGTCCGCCGAGCTCGCCCACCGACTGGTCCCACTGGACGACCTTCTCGGAGTGCTTGGCGTCGAACTGGCCGACCGGCTCCGATCGGCCACGACATGGGCGGCGCGGTTCGCCACGCTGGACGAACTACTCCTCCGAGCCGTCGGCCGTGGCGCCTGCGGTGACCACGTGCGCCGGGTGCGCCCCGAGGTGGCCGAGGCTTGGCGCCGCCTCGTCGCCGCGCGGGGTTGCGTCCAGGTGGGCGCGGTCGCCGCGGAACTCGGCTGGAGCCGTCGGTACCTCACTGAGCGGTTTCACGGTGAGGTGGGCCTGTCGCCGAAGACCTTCGCCCGGGTCTTGCGCTTCGAGCACGCGCACGAACTGGCGGCGGCGCGAGACCCGCTCCCGTGGGGCGATGTGGCAACCGTCTCCGGCTACGCCGACCAGGCCCATCTCATCCGGGACTGGCGCGAGTTCACCGGCCGATCGCCGACGGTCTGGCGTCGCGGAGAAGTCCTCCTCGGAGCCGGGTAGCCGCCGCCCGTCAGCCCTACTGCTTCTCTTCCCTTTTCTTCAAGACCGCCCGATCGCAGGCGTGGACGATCGTCGGCATGAGACTCGTCGACCACGAACGCCATGCCATGGACCTGCGGACCACCCCCGTACACCTCGGACGGGGATCGAGAGCGAAACCCGTCGAGGGCTTCACCTGGGACCCGGAGGTACTCCAGGCCTACAGCACCGCGGTCGCGGCAGACGGCGCCGAGGGCCGGATGGTGATGATCTTCGACGGTGACGGGCCCGGCGACCACTGGGAGAGCCACCCCGCAGGCGACGAACTGGTCGTCTGCCTCACCGGGTCCGTGACGGTCACCCGCGACGTGGACGGGCTGCCCGAGCGCGTCCGGCTCGGACCCGGCGAGGCCACCATCAACCCGGCCGGGGTATGGCACGTGGTCGACATGGAGGGGCCGACGTCCCTCCTGGCCGTCACCGCGACCCTCGGCACCGACCACCGCCCCCGGATCGACACCCGCCCGACCGAACGCCTCGGCACGCCCCGCCCGGAGGAAGCGCCGTGACGACACGCATCGCGTGCCTCGGCGACAGCCTCACCCGCGCGCAGTTCAGCGTCGACTACCTGGATCTTCTCGGACGACGCCACCCTCCCGGTGACGTGCGGCTCGCCCGGTTCGGCGCCAACGGCGACTTCGCCCACAATCTCTTGCAGCGCCTCGATGCCGTCGTCATGGATCCACCCGATGTGATCACCGTGTTGATCGGGACCAACGACGCCCGAGCGAGCCTTGACGGCTACCCGGTGCAGCAGGCCATGAAGCGCAAGAAGCTCCCTGACCGCCCGTCGGCCGGCTGGTTCCGACAGTGCCTGGGAGCCGTCGTCGCGCGGCTGCGAGCGGAGACCGACGCGACGATCGGCCTGCTGTCGCTACCGGTGCTCGGCCAGCGACTCGACGGAGCAGCGGCACAGGCGTCGCGAACCTACAGCCGGATGATCGCCGACGTCGCCGCCATTCATGAGGTGGCCTACCTTCCGCTCCATGAACGCCAGTTGGAGGAACTGCGCCAAGCCGACCCACCGCCGATCCCATACCGGGAGGTGTCGCCCGCAGCGGTCGTCGGCGTCCTCGCCCAGCACGCAGTGCTGCGCCGCAGCCTCGACACGATCTCGCGGCGTCGAGGCCTCGTGCTCACGACCGACCACATCCACCAGAACAGCCGCGGTGCCACTCTGATCGCTGAGGTCATCGACGCGGGTCTGCTGACCCGTGACGCGTAGCCGGCTCCGGCGCGCGGCCAGTCGGATGCCATCGACCGCGCGGAGGTGGCATGGCTTCGGGCGGCGGCCCGGTTCCGATGGGTGAGACACCGTGTGCCGCTCGTCCGAGGCCGGCCGTCTCGGCGCTCCCTCGCGCCGAGGCCCGCGACCACATCGCCGACACCGGTACGGACTAACGCGGTCAGCCCGGGTGCCTCGGAGTCCTGGGCGACCCGCCGATGGCCGAAGACCCTCGGATCGGCTTCAGGCAGCGTTCGCCCTCACCAGGAGAGGGCTAGCCTGACGCCCCCCGTCGCAGGGAGTGGTAGGCAGTGCCATGCTGACGCCGACGACTCCGCTCACGGTGATCAATGTGGGGCCGATGCCTGGTGAACGTACGGCCAACCGACCTCCCAGCGCCGGGCCCGTCGCGGGGAACCCTGTCTGTCCATGTCAGACCTGCCACGTACAGTTCACGGGTTGAGCAAGGGGAGGGAACCCGACACGTGAACTACCAGACCACCCACCGCGCCGCAGCGGCCGCGCTCGTAGTGGCCGCCGTGACCATGATCGGCGCCTGCGGTCCCGCGGCCGACGATGCAGGTGCGAAGAGCGCGCAGAGCGCCGGTCCGAGCCCGGTCGAGGCGAAGGACGCCTTCGACGGGCTGACCGGCCCCCAGATCAGTGACCGGGCCAGAGCCGCCATCAAGAGCGTCACCTCCATGCGCGTTGTCGGCGACGCGCCGGACGGAGACGGTGGCACGCTCGCCGTGAACATGGCGATGGACGCCAAGGGGTCCTGCCGCGGCACGATCAGTCGGGCACAGGCCGGCACCGTTGAAGTGATCAAGACCGGTGACGTCGTCTTCATGAAGGGCGACGAGGAGTTCTGGCGCGAGTCCCTCGCGACAATGAAGCGTTCGGCCAAGCAGACCGACGCGACGGTGGAAATCATCAAGGGCCGCTGGATGAAGGTCGACCAGAAGACCGCCACCGCCATGGCTCGTGGGGACATGTGCGACCTCGAGGCCATCTCCAACAAGCTCGGGGAGGGCTCGTCGGTGGAGACCACCACCCGCGGGGCCGATGTGACGCACGCCGGCCAGGCTCTCGCTGTCGTCTATGACCGCGACGGATACGAAGTCACCACCGTCCATGTCGCCAAGACAGGCAAGCCCTACCCCGTCGAGATCGCCACCACCGGCGGGACCGAGGCCGGCTCGATCAAGCTCTCGGAGTTCGACAAGCCGGTCGACACCACTCCGCCGCCGGCCGACCAGATCCTGGACCCCAGCAAGCTCCGTCGCTGACGGGCCGGCACATACGGCTGCCGCTCTCTCGGAGGGATCCGCTCGGCGGTGTTCCCGACGGCGACGCCGTAGTTCCGAACGGTGTCCGAGTGGGTCGACGGAGGCCGGCCACGGCGGTGCTGTGGCCGGCTTCCGTGGTGAGGGCTTACGCGACGATCTCGGTCACCACGTCGGCGCCCACTGTCTTCCCGCCCCCACGGATGGTGAGGCGCAGCGCTTCCTCCATGGCGATGGGGTGTTGCAGCGTCACCGCCACGGAACCGCTGTCACCGGACTGCACACTCGCCGTCAACGGCTGCTCCCCGCGCCCGCGGGGATGCCCCCTTCATCGTGCCAGGACACCGACGGGCCCCCTAGGAGGCGCTGCACGGGCACGGGCCGGGCCCTCGGTCGTGTCCGGGGCGGCGCTGCGGCGGCTTGTGGTTCGGCTGCTGCGACTCGGCGCTGCGACGGCGCGGTGGCCGGCCTGCTCGGCGGCGGTCTCCGGCTTCTTTCCGTGATCCTTCGGCTTCTTCGTCCCGCGCCGGGTGGTCGAATCCTCCCGCGCGGCCGCCGTGGAGACAAGCGTGCCGAGCCCGTCCTCGGTGCCGGGAAGCGGACGGGCCAGTGCCTCCCGAGGTGGCGCGCCGCGGGGATGTCCACCGTCGTGGAGGAGGCTCCTGCTATGGCGGCGGCGGCCCGGTGTGGCTCCCGCCGGGGGAAAGTAATGCCTGGTCTGGTGGGTGCCAACCCGGCATCATCACGGTATGGGTAAGGACATCTGGGGCTTCATCGAATGCCACCGTGACTATCGAGACCATGAGGCGGACTCGTTCTGGCACGCCACCATCGACCTGGAGCACCTGAAGGTGCCGAGGAACTACGACGCCTTCGGCTGTCTGTTCGGTGTCTGCGACAGCGAACAGTTCGTGCCGGTGGTCCCTGTCCGTGGACTGCCCGCCGATGCGTCGAACCGTGTCCGCGACGGCCATGAGGCGACGGCCGGGCGAAGCGCGAGCTGGGTCAGCTGGGCAGAGATCAAGCGAGTCGACTGGGATGAGGAGTCCGCCGAGCCTGATGCCTACATCCACGAGTATGGCCGTGATCCGCAAGGCGAATGGCAGTTCATCGAGCGGCACTACTCCGCTCCTCAGCGATTCGTCGACCTCTGCGGACAGCCGGCTCACATAGCTGTCCGGCCCAAGCAGCACTTCCCGGAGGGCTCCCAGTGGATCGATGGAGACCGGATGTTCCGTGTTGAGCGCCTCAGGCGCCGCGACGCGGTGCCGGACCATGAGTGGGGCCCCGTCTGGACCGTCATGCGCACCCTCGCCGAACTGCACGGCGACGACGACGTCAGGCTGGTCGTCTGGTTCGACGACTGACGTCACCTCGCGGCCCAGACGACGATCCCGGCGATGTGGAGTGCGGCGAGAGAGACCGTGTCGGTCTCGCCGCATCGGGTGGCGAGCCCGCGGCACTGCTTGAGGCGATCGAGGCATCGCTCTCCGGTGTCGCGCCACTTCTGGTACGGCATGGTCCAGGTCCGGCGCCCTGTCCCACCGGCTCGCGCCGGGCGGCGACGAGATCCTGGAACCGCGGGAAACGGGGGCCCGGAACAGTTTCGCATGGCCAGGGTGACGCCGCTGATGATCCGGCAGCGTCGGCCGATGGCGGGGCTACGGGGGTATGGGCCGGCAGCCGGCATTGCCGCATAGTCACAGGAGGACAGGAACATGCACCTTGCTCGATCAGGTTTCGCAAGCCTGCCTGGGGGGCTTGCCATTGCGGTACTGGTCATAGGTCTCGCGATCGGTCTTCTGATCATCATGCGAGGCAAACGGAAGTAGTCCGCGACAAGGCGGTCCCATGCGGCCAGGCCTCATGCGGGAGGCTTCGCTTCGGTTCGGCCGTACTCCGGCCTGTCCCCTCCGGCCGATCCCTCCGCTGTGTGGGCCCGTCCCGCGGAAGACTTCCCGCGAAGGCGGGCATGCCAAGGTCTATACAAACGCTGTTGCCCCGTCAATCATATTGTCATGTACCTGCGGCCCTTCTGGTGGGTCGCGGTGGTAGAGAGGTGTGGGATGCACCAAAGACTCTCCATCGGCCTGTCCGCCTCGGCCCTTGCCCTGCTCACCACCGTCGCCACCGCCACGGTCGCCACGGCTGCCCCCGCCGACAAGCCTCAAGTGCTGTCCAGTTGGACGCAGACCAGCGCGTCGAGCTACAACCTCTGGGCCACCGCCCGGGCCAACCAGGGTGCCTGGTCCGCCTACGCCTTCGACTGGTCGACCGACTACTGCTCCACGTCTCCGGACAACCCCCTCGGCTTCCCCTTCTCGATGTCGTGCGCTCGACACGACTTCGGTTACCGCAACTACAAGGCCGCCGGCGCCTTCAGTGCCAACAAGCCCCGTTTGGACAGCGCGCTGTACGAAGACCTCAAGCGGGTGTGCCTCAATTACAGCGGTGCCACGAAGACGACGTGCAACAGCACGGCGTGGACCTACTACCAGGCGGTCAAGGCCTTCGGCTGATCCCCTCCCAGCGTCACCCCGCCCCGTACGAGTCGATCCAGAGTCCCTGGAAGCGAACGGAGCCGGCCGACCACTCCCAGGCCCTTGCCCGCCTGCGGGAGTGCAAGCTGGACCAGGGCATGGCCCCCTGCTCGATGACGCAGCCAGGCGCCGGGCGCCAAAGCCGTGAAGGGCGCGGTGGCGGCCCGCCTCGGGGGCCCGGCTGCCCGTCGGGAGTCGCGTCGAGCCGCTGGGGCTCCGTGAGCGCCGGAACCGGCGGTGTCGGCATATGAGAAAACACCATTCGTGAGCCACGCAGTTGGAGCAAGGGCCACAATCTTCGAGCGCGGGGCGCAATACGGCCCGCGCCGGGAGAGAATTCCGGACGTACTGTTCAAAAGATCAAGAGGAACGATCCGTGCGACCAAGAATTCTCGGCGCCGCCGCCTCCGTGGCCGCACTCGGACTGCTGGGCTCCCTCCTCGCCGCCTGCGGCTCGTCCGACAGCGGGGACGGGACGACCCTGCGCATGGTGGCCGCCGAATACGGCGACAGCCCGGCGACCAGCTCCAAGGCGTACTGGGACAAGCTGACCGCAGCCTTCAGCGCCGCCCACCCCGGCAAGAAGGTCGAGGTCACCCTCTACCCCTGGGCCGATGTCGACCGCGAGGTCACCCGCCTGGTCAAGGAGGGCAACGCCCCGGACGTGGCGCTGATGGGCGCGTACTCCGACTTCGCGGCGGAGGGCCGCCTCTACGCCGCCGGCGATCTGCTGTCGATCAAGGCCGAGGCGAACTTCCTGCGGCCGCTCGCGGAGGCCGGTTCGGTGGACGACACCCTCTACGGCCTGCCCTTCGTCGCCAGCAGCCGGCTGCTCTTCTACAACGAGGAGCTGTTCGACAAGGCCGGAGCGGAGCCGCCCAAGACCTGGTCGGACCTGAAGGACGCGGCCGAGGAGCTCAAGAAGGAGGACGTGCTCTATCCGTACGCCCTGCCGCTGGGGCCCGAGGAGGCGCACGCCGAAGCCCTGATCTGGGAACTGAGCAACGGCGGCGGGTACGCCGGCGGCAGTGGCGGCTACAGCATCGCGAGCGAGCAGAACACGCAGACGTTCCGCTGGATCAAGGACAACCTGGTCGGCCCCGGCCTGACCGGTCCCGTCCTGCCGGCCGAGCTCAACCGGCAGGACGCCTTCGACGCCTTCCTGCGCGGAGACGTGGGCATGCTCAACGGTTACCCCTCCCTCCTGCACCAGGCGAGGGCGAAGGGAATGAAGGTCGGCACCCTGAGCATGCCGGTGTCGGACACGCTGCGGGGCGGCCAGGCCTTGCCGTCGGCGGGTGTCGCCGACTGGATGATGGCCTTCAAGCACGACGACAACCGTGACCTGGTCGCCTCTTTCCTGGAATTCGTGTACGAGGACAAGAACCTCAACGAATTCGCCGGGCGTTACCACCTGCTGCCCTCGACGGTGTCCGCGAGTCAGGCTTCCAAAGACGCGGCGTCGGACCCCGGCAACGCGCAATTCCTGAACGCCCTGCGCAATGCCGAGCTCTACCCGGTCAACGAACCGTCCTGGTTGCAGGTGAGCAACACCATCAAGCGGAACATCGGCAAGGCCGTGGCGCCGTCCGCCGACCCGAAGGCCGTGCTGGACGGCATCGCGCAGGAGGTCCAGGACATCGCGAAGCAGCGCTAAGGGACGTACGGGTGCGGGTGTCCGCCGTCCTGAGCGGCGGACGAACCGGAGAGTGGGGGCACTCGCTTCGTGTGCCGTTTCCGAACGGCCGCTGCTCGGGCACCGGTCGGTTCGTCAGCCGTTCAGCTCGCACGGATGCGGTGCGCCTCGGCGACGAGTTCCGGAGGCAGCGTCGGCCCCGCGCATGCGTGGTCGATCAGCTGGTTCCGGTAGGTGGTGTTCGCAAGCTCCGGAGCCAGGGCGATCAGTGCGCGCAGATCGTCGGACGAGCCGGTCAGGCGTGTGCGGTAGGCGGCGGCCGCCGCGCGCAGGGACACTTCGCGAGGCTCGTACGCCATGCCCTGCTCCACGAGGCCGACGGCTGCCGCGAAGTCGCCCTGCTCGGCGCGCACGTCCGCCAGGTCCAGGTGGAGGGACCAGTTGGCGGGGTCCAGGAGCACCGCCCTTTCGAGGGCCGCGGCAGCCTGGGCCAGGTCGCCCATCACGCGCCAGGTGATGGCCCGCGCGACGGCGATCCACATGACCCGATCGACGGCATCGGCCCGGTCGCACAGAGCGAAGGACAGCTCGTACCGGCCGCAGGCCCGGGGCAGCCGGGCCATGGCGGCCAGCGACTCCGGTACGGGATGCCGTGCGGACACCACGTCGAGGGCGCGGAACCAGGGCGTGAACCGCTCCCGCATCTCGTCGGTGTCCAGGTCCCGGTCGTAGTCCAACGTCCGCAGACACGCCTCGGCCAGCGCCTCGGCACTCACCGTCCCGAGGAATCGCGCGTCGCCGAACCAGGGCGCGGCGCCCCACGCCACGTCGGGCCGTACACCCGTGACGGATCCCAGGGCCATCGCCGCGTCGTCCATCTCGCCGGCGAGGAAGAAGAAGTACGCCTGCGCCGGCACAGTGCTCAAAGAGCCTTCCTCCGCGAGGCTCCTCGTGAGTTCCGAGCGTCGGTCCCGCCACAACTCGGCCAGTGCCTCATAGGGTTCAGGAGCCTCGGGCGCCGAGGCCATCGCCCCCACCAGAAGCTCAACGGCACGCAACGGGCTTCCGCCGCAGTGCGCCATCACACCGGCGAGACCGACTCCCGCCGCCACTGACTTATGCGACCTCGCCGAAGAATACCCGTGGCCAAAGGTGTGGGTGACCCTGTCCGGTGGGACGGTGGTGCTCCCGTCAGTCATCGGCCAGTGACGGCGCCGACGGCGCGGAGAGGGGACGATCGCCCCGCGGTCGGTGGCCGGATCCTCGGCGCCGCTCGTCGGCGTCGGTCGTCGTGTTCGGGGCGGCGGTGATCTGCGCGAGGACGTCCGCGTACAGATTCCGCTTGTCGGGACGGGCGCGGCCGGCGGAATGGCGGAGAGCGGGGACGGCCGGTGCTCCCATGTCGGCCAGGCCCTGGGCCGCAGCCGTGCGTACGGCAGGGTGGGAGTGCTCGAGCAGCGCCGCCACTGCGGGGATCGCGGGCGTCCAGCCGGCGTGGCACAGTGTGCGGATCGCCATGCGCACGACGCTCGGCTCGGGGTCCCGCAGCAGGATCGACGTGTGGTGGAGATAGGTCTGTCGGCCCAGCATGGTCCGCGAGGCGCGGTGGGCGCGCAGGCGGACTCCGGGCCGGGGGTGGAGCAGCAGCTCGCCGATCAGTTCGCGCAGCCCCGGGTCTTCGTCCGGAGCCGGGCCTTGACCTCGGTGGGTGTGCGGACCGCCGCCCTCTTCGCACAGTCGTGTGAGTGCTCGGCCGATCTGGGCGGGGTCGCCGGTGCGGGCCAGATGGAACAGTGCCTCTCGGGCCGGCGGCGAGCCTGCCGTGGACGCCGAGGGCGTCGCGGAGGTCGCAGATGCCGTGGCGGTACGGGCACGGGGCGCCGCCGACGCGACCGCCTCCTTCCTGGCGGAGGCCGGGTGGCGCAGCGGTCCCTCGACGAGGAGCAGCCGGTCGGCGAGGTCGTCCCGTCCCTCGGCACGCAGCCGTAGGCGGGTCCGCGTCAGTGCGGGGGTGCGCAGGAGATGACGGTCCACGAGGAGGTCGAGGAACCCCCACGCGCCGGCGTCGAGGCGGTCGCGGAGCCGATCCGCCAAGGTGTCGGCGGGCAACGCGAGCAGCGCACGGCCGGCCGCGTCGCGGTCGGCCGGCGGATCGTGTTCCCACCAGTCGAGCAGCAGGGGCACGAGCCGTGCCAGCGTCTCCGGGGAGCCGTCGGCGGCGAGAAGGGCCACCCTGTCGTGGCGGACGCCGTCCGCGCGGAGCTCGGCCTCGTCGAGCGCTCCGAGCAAGCGGGCCGGCGTCGCGTTGCCGGGCATCTCGACGTCTCCGTGGAGGTACGCGCGGAGTACGGGCAGCCCGGCCTCCGGCTCGGGCCACTCCGCGAGCATCAGGGCGGCCGCTTGCCTGCGGTCCGGAGCCGAGGACCCGAGCATGGCCAGCAGGCGTTCCCGGAGCACGCGGGAACGGGGCTGGTCGAGGTCGCGGTCCTGCGCGGTGCGCGGGCGGGGCGCCCCGGTGGGGGAGTGGGCGTCCGGGGAGACCCGGGCGGTCTCGGCGAGCGTCCACGGTGGTACGTCGAGGGGCTGGAGGGCCGTCATCCAGTCGATGAGGGCGCCACGGACGTCGAGGCCGGCCGAGGCGTAGGCGTCGATCAGTGCGTGCAGGCGTTCCCGGGAGGGAGGCGTCGTGCCGTCCTCGGGGCCGAGTCGGCGGAAGGCGTCCAGGGCGGCCGTTGTGCGGACGGCGGAGTCCAGCGCGGCGCGCCACCTCCGGGACTCCCGTGCGGGCGCGGCCCCGTCCGCGGGTGGATGCGCGGGGGTGAACGCCTCGCGCAGTACGGCGGTCTGGGCCTGCCGGGGGTCGGCGTCCAGCCCGGCCGAGGCGAGGGCGCGTTCGAGGTCGGCGCGTACCAGCACGGCGTCCAGGGCGCGCAGCAGGGTCAGTGTGGACCGGTTTCCGGTAGGTGTGGGGGCCAGGGCGCGTACCGCGTCTGCGGCGGTCTGCTTCTCGAACGGGGTGAGGGTCGGTGCGACCGCTTCCAGCGCCGTCAGGAGGGCGTGCCGGTCTTCGGGTGACGAGGCTTCGGCGAGTCCGTCGAGCAGGACGCCCGTATGGCGGGCGAAGGACGTCAGCTCTCCGGAGGTCCAGGGGAGGGGGCACAGCCGGAGTGCGAGGCGCAGTACGCGGCTCCTCGCGGTGGGTTCGGCCTCGGCCAGGCGGAGCCAGTCCGGCAGCATGGGCCGCAGGGCCCGGAGGTGGGAGGGGCGAGGGAGTTCGTCCCGTCCGGCGAGGCGGAGGGCGACGGCCGGATGCCAGCCTTCCGCCGTCAGCGTCGCGAGGTCGCGGGCCGCTCCGGCATGTGCGGCCGGACCGGTTGCGGCGGGCAGGGTGACGCCGTGTCTGGCCATGGCGGGCCGCAGGTCCTCGACCGTCCCGGCGGCCAGGCCGACGCGGCCGGCCGCCACGAGCGCGAGCAGGGTGGGCACGACCTCTGACCCTTGCCCCTCCAGGGCGAGGACCGACCGTGCCGACAGGGCCCGGTCGAGCCCTTCCAGCAGCAGTTCACGGGTGCGGCCCGCGTGTCGTTCCCCGCTGTCGTGCCCGCCGTTGGCGCGTTCGGCGCGTTCGGCGCGTTCGGTCCGTGCCGTGCGTGTCCGTTCGGCGCGTCCGGGGCCTTCCGGGCGTGCGGGGACTTCGAGGGTGGGGCGCTCGGCTGCGGCGAGAACGGCCGCCGGGTACGCCTCGCCGAGGATGGCGCGCAACGACTCGACCAGCCTGCGGCGCAGGCCGGGATTGTCGTCGTGCCCGAGCCGGAAGAGAAGGGCCGGCACCGCGGCGGGCGTTCCCGCGCGGGCCAGGACCTCGGCCGCGGTCTTCTTGACGTTCATGTTCGGGTGGCCGAGGCACGCGGCGATGGTGGGCGCGGCCCAGCGGGCCCCCGCGTGGCCGAGGGCCAGTAGCGCCTGCCGGACGGTCTGGATGTCCCGGCGGGCGGCGACCAGCGCGATCAGGGACGCCGACAGGGCCTGCGCGTCGTCCCCGGTGGCGTCCCGGGCGAGCAGGGCGATCGCGTGCTTGCGCACGTGCCGGTCACGGTGCCGCAGGAAACGGTGGATCCGCGCACGGGTACGCGTGTAGGGCGCTCTGAGCAGGACTTCGAGGAGGACCGCCTGCTCGCCGTCCGACAGGCCTGGACGGTCGAGCAGGTCCAGGGCCAGAGTGGCGACGAGTGCGTGTCCGGCCTCCTCCGCGCTTGCCGCGTCGAGCAGGCAGGACGGTCGGATCCGCCCTCGTGCGCGAAGATGCCGCCCGAGGCCGTGGAGGGCGTCCAGAACCTCCTGAGGTACCACGGGCTCCCCGGCCGGCCGGCCGTCGTCGGGTCCCGCAACGGCCGCGCCGGGCTCCCGGGTCGCCGCGACCTCGGCCACGATGCGCAGGAGCAGGTCCGTGATGACCGGCAGGGTGCCGGAGCCGCCGTGGGCGGCCAGACGGCGCAGTGCCGCCACCGGTTCGTCCGGGTCCAGATGGGTGGTCAGCAGGGCCGGTTCCCGCTCGGCGGGCCCTCCGAGATCCGCCGCGATGCGGGCTGGCAGGTCGGTGGGATCGAGACGGACGAGCAGGTGACGCCGCTGCCCCGGGTCCTCGGTCAGATGCCAGAGCAGCTCAAGAGCACTGCTCCGTACCGCGCGGAGGTGCGGCGCGATCACGCCCGCGACCGAGCCCGTGCTCGCGCCCTCGTCCGCGACGGGGGCGAGGGCGAGGCCGACTCCGAGACCGAGGCCTTCTCTCAGCGCGGCCACCGTCCGGTCCCCGCCGATGGCTTCCAGGGCCTCCAGCGCCGCCGTCGGGGACGACGCCAGGAGCGCGAGGACGGCGTCCTCGGCCGGCGCGTGGCGCAGCTCGCGGATCGCGCGGAGGAAGGGCTCGGGGCGGGGCGCCGAGGGAAGGATGCGTTCTATCGCGTCGCCGATCGGGAGATCCGCCGGCCCCTGTCCCGCCAGGGCGACCAGAAGCACGAGCCGCCGGGGCCAGCTCGGATCGTCGGCCGGGGCGTCCAGCAGTACGCGGAACATCGCCCTGCGGCAGGTGAACAGGACCGTCGCGACCTCGTAAGCCGGAATCGTGTGATCGGCCAGGGCCGCGCCGATGAGGGACGGGACGTGCTGTTCGCCCGGAAAGTGCCCACGCCGGTGGAGCCCGCGCAGGCATGCCAGCGCCGGCCGGCCGAACAGCAGCGGGTCCTGTGCGGCGAGGGCGGTGACCCGCCCGATGTCGACCCGGTCCGCCAGGTCGCCGAGCAGTTCCATCCCCCGCCGTCGCAGCGCCGGCTGCAGGTCCGGATCCTCGACGACCTGCCACAGCGGGTCCCGGTGCCCGTGCCGGGCCGCGGCCTCCAGGGCCGCGTCGGCCGTCTCGGGCCGAGCCGCGGCCGGACCGGCGGCCAGGAAGGGGGCCAGGTGTCCCGGCGGTACGGGGTTCAGCGCCGCCCAGGGCTCCCCGAGTCCGGCCAGTGCGGCAGCGACGACCTCGGGGCCGTCAGCAGCGAGCAGGCTGATCAGATGGCGTCGCACCCGTGAGGGCGCCAGCAGTCCGGCGTGGAGTCCCTGCCGGGCCAGCCGCAGCCCGGCCGCCTGCAGCACCGGGTCACCGCTGTCCACCAGCTCCTGCACGAGGTGCTGAGGGTTGTGTGCTCCGTGGACGGTCGTCTCCTGCACGGCCTGGTACAGCAGTTCACCCGGAGGCTCACGCCGGATCACCGTCGGGTCGTTCACGAGATCGGCGCGCAGCCAGGCGACCCGTACCCGCTCCGGCATCTCGGCCGTACGCCACGACGGCCGGCGGGACCACCGCAGATGAGGACCCAGGCGCGCGTGGAGGCGCGCCAGGACCAGCAGCACCTCAGGAGGCCCTTCCAGCGTCGTCGGCAGCAGCCGCGCGAGTTCGGCCGTCTCCTGCCCGGCGCCGCCATCGAAGCCGTCGCCGCCGTTGACTCCCGCGGTGAGCCGCTCGTCCAGGAGGAGCAGCCCCAGGTGCCGCAGGCGGGGCTCCTCGTGCCGGATGAGCCGCCCGAGGACGGCCGGGGGGCACAGCCGTGCGTCGAGACGGCTGGACAGCCGACCGACGTCGGCCCGACGCAGCGCGTCGTCGAAGGTGTGTTCCCAGGGCGTTGACATCGCCGGATGCTAACCGGCACGTCCCCGGCCCGGCCAACGAGATCCGCCGACGGGAGCGGTGGCGGGGGCCGTCACGCGATGGCGGTGCCCTCCAGCTCGACCGGCAGGCCGGGTATCGCCGGCCGCGTCCGGCCCGAGCATCGTGGTGGCCGGTGCCATCCGGGCGGGGCCGCACCGGCCCGCCGGGACCCCGTAGCGCGAGAGCAGCAGGTCGACGTCGGTCGTCGGGTTCAGCGCCGACCGGGTCGAGGGCGATCCCCGGTCATCGAGCTCGGGATCGTGGGCCTTGCCCCGCCGCAGGATTCCGCGGCGGCAAGCGGGGCGGGGCAGCACGCCGGTCTGGGACGTGCGCCTCCCGCCTGCTACCAGGTCACCGGCAGTGCCACCGGCCCGCGGATGAGGACGTCCTTCTGCCAGATCACCTCGCCGGGGTCGACGGCGAGCCGCAGGCCCGGCAGCCGCTCGAGCAGCGTGGTCAGGAGCAGCTCCGCCTCCAGCCGGGCCAGCAGCGGTGCCACGCAGTGGTGGGGGCCGTAGCCGAAGGCCAGGTGGGGCGGGCCCTGGCGGTCGACGTCGATGCGGCTCGGCTCGGGGTAGCACGACTCGTCCCAGTTGGCCGCCACGTACGAGACGTACACGGCGTCCCCCCGGCGGATCAGGACGCCGCCCACGTCGACGTCCTCGGTGGCGACACGTGGCTGGCCCACACCGTGCTTGTGCGGGATCCAGCGCAGCAGCTCCTCCACGGCCGCCGGCACGGCCAGCGGGTCCGACCGCAGCCGGCTCATCAGGCTGTCGTCGGTCAGGAGTACGTACATCATGTTCGAGGTGTGATTGCGTACGGCGTGCCAGCCGTTCAGCCCCATCAGCACCGCCAGAGCGAGCATTTCCTCCTCCTCGATCCGGCCACACGCGACCGCGGCTGCCAGCGTGCTCGTGAGATCCTCCTGCGGCCGGGCCCGGCGCTCCCGGGCCAGCTCGCGGAACAAGGCACGGGCGGCCTCCTTGGCCTGACGGGCCCGCTCGACGCCGGCGTCGTCCGTTGCCCTCGTCAGCACGGCGTCCGCCCAGACGCGCAGGCGTGGCCGGTCGGCCTCCGGCACACCGAGCACGGCTCCGATGACGTGCAGGGGATACGGCGAAGTCACCTGCCGTACGAGGTCTGCGGGCGCCCCCGTCGCCGTCATCCGGTCGATCAGGCCGTCGAGCACAGCCTGCGCGCGCGGACGCAGCGCCGCCATGCCCGAGCGGTTGAACGCCGAGGAGACCACAGAACGGACCCGGGTGTGGTCGGGGGGATCCACGAAGCTGACCGCCTGGTCCAGCGGCACGAGGTACCGGTTCATGCTGGGCAGCGGCCGGCCGACGATGTCCCGGCTGAACCGGGGATCGGAGGTGACGAACCGGACCACGTCGTGCCGCGTCGCCAGCCAGCACTCACCAGGAGTCCCGTGCAGCAGCCGGATCGGGACGACGGACGCCCCCCGCAGTGCCTCGCGGAGGAACGGGTCGAACTCCAGCGCCGCGAGGTCGACGGCCTCGTACGTCGGGGCTGCGGTGGTCTGCATCGCCGGTTCCTCGCCGGCCGGTCGTGGCGCAGCGGTGGTGAGCTGCTCGATGTCGCAGCGGTGGCGCGGGGCCGCGATGGCGGTGTGGTCGGTGGCCGCGTCGGCGGACAGGCTGTCCATGAACTCCTCGAAGTACCGCTCGGGGTCCGGCGGCGGGGACGGCTACAAGACCGTCCTCGCCGGGATTCGGTGGGATCGGCGAACGCGTGCGGGCGGCTTGGCGGGACCATCACGAGGTCCCTGAGCAGTGCATCGCGCCCCGGAGCCGCCCTGATGACCATGGTGCCAGCGCGGAATCCGCGGCGGTGCCGGCAACGTGTCGAGTCACCCGAACAGAGCACGGGCTCGACCCGGGGATGCCGGGTGGCCGGCACAAGCGCCGACCTGGTGGCAGGGAGGTTGAGACGGGGCCGCAGATTCCCGGACCTCGCCGGCCCGTTCCCGGGAGGTCCGCGTGCCGTCCCAACTGGTCTGGTGCGGTGTCGTTCGGCCCGGTCACGCTCCCCGTGAAGTCGGAGCGGCGGACCCCGGACCCGGTAGCGGGACGGTCTGGGTGTCGTCGGAGATGAGCAGGACGAGGGGGTAGAGGAACTCGTTCCCGCTCCAGACGAAGAAGAAGACGCACATCACCGACAGGGTGGGCCAGCTCATGGGCAGGACGATGCGCCACAGGATGGTCCAGCGGCCGGCGCCGTCGAGGGAGGCGGCTTCGATGAGTTCCTTGGGGAAGCCTGCGAAGACGGAGGAGAGCAGACAGGTGCCGAAGGCGCTGTAGGTGATGCCGACGAGGATGGTGTAGCCGAGCTTGCCGTCGTAGAGGCCCGTCTCCTCAGCAGGAGCGGCCTGGTGGGGCGGGCGGTGCGGGTGCGCGGGTTTTCATGGCTGTTTCCTTGGTGTGCGTCGTTCCTACAAGGGGTGGTGTCCGCTGGTGCGGCGGCGGCGGTGGACGCGGGCTTCCCACGGGTGCAGGGTGTGCGGGCTCGTGAGGGGCCGGGAGGCGGGGACGTTGGCGATGAGGAGGTCGCTGTGCTCCCAGCCGTCGGGGAGGTCGACGGTGAGGTCGGCTCCGGTGAAGTTCGCCAGGACGAGCAGTTCGGTGCCGGCGGCCGCGTCGTGGCGGGTGAAGGCGTAGAGCTGCTCGTGGTCGGGGTGGACCAGGTGGAAGTCGCCGTGGGTGAGCGCGGGCTCCGTGTGGCGCAGGGTGATCAGGCGCCGGTAGTAGTGGAAGACGGAGTCCGGGTCGGCCAGCTGTGTCTCGGCGTTGACGTCCTTGTGGTCAGGGTTGACCGGGATCCAGGGGGTGCCGGTGGTGAAGCCGGCGTGCTCGGTGGCGTCCCACTGCATGGGGGTGCGGGCGTTGTCCCGGCTGATGCGGCGCAGTCCGTTGAGGATGTCCTCTTCGCTGTCGCCGAGGGTCGTGCGGTCCTGGAAGTGGTTGAGCGACTCGATGTCGCGGAAGTCGCCGATGGAGGTGAAGGGGAAGTTGGCCATGGCCAGCTCTTCGCCCTGGTAGACGTAGGGGGTGCCACGGTGCAGGTGCAGGACGGTGGCCAGCATCTTGGCGGAGCGGTCGCGCCAGGCGGGGCTGTCGTCGCCGAAGCGGGAGACGATGCGCGGCTGGTCGTGGTTGTTCCAGTACAGGCTGTTCCAGCCGGTCTCGCCCAGGCCGGTCTGCCAGCGGCCGAGGCCGGCCTTGAGATCGGTCAGCTTCAGGGGCCGGACGTCGAACTTCCCGCCGGGTCCGTGGTCGAGGCCGACGTGCTCGAACTGGAAGACCATGTCGACCTCGCGGCGGGCGGGGTCGGTGAACAGGCGGGCGTCCTCGACGGTGACGCCGGGCATCTCGCCGACGGTCAGCAGCTTGCGGGGGTGGCCGGCGAAGACCTCGCGGTGCATCTCGGCCAGGTACTCGTGGATGCGCGGCCCGCAGATGTAGTGAGGACTGCCGTCGCCGAGGCGGGCGCCTTCGTGGACGATGCCGTCGGGCAGGCCGGGCGTCTTGGAGATGAGGTTGATGACGTCCATGCGGAAGCCGTCCACGCCCCGCTCCAGCCACCAGCGCATCATGCCGTGGACGGCGTGGCGGACCGCGGGGTTCTCCCAGTCAAGGTCGGGCTGCTTGCGGGAGAACAGGTGCAGGTAGTACTCGCCGGAGGCCGCGTCGAAGGTCCAGGCGGGGCCGGAGAAGAACGAGCCCCAGTTGTTGGGCTCGGCGCCGGGAGCGCCGGGCTCCATGCCGTCGCGGGCGGGGCGCCAGATGTACCAGTCGCGCTTGGGGCCGTTGGGGCCGCCGTCGCGGGAGGCGGCGAACCAGGCGTGCTCGTCGCTGGTGTGGTTGACCACGAGGTCCATGACGAGCTTCATGCCGCGCTCGTGGACCGCGTCCAAGAGACGGTCGAAGTCGTCCAGGGTGCCGAAGAGGGGGTCGATGTCCTGGTAGTCGCTGATGTCGTACCCGTTGTCGTCGTGGGGGGACGGGTAGACGGGGGACAGCCACAGGACATCGACTCCGAGCTCGGAGAAGTAGTCGAGGCGCTCGATGATGCCCTGCAGGTCTCCGATGCCGTCAGCGTCGGAGTCGGCGAAACTGCGGGGGTAGATCTGGTAGACCACCGCGTTGCTCCACCAGGAGTCGGCGGGACCGGGCGTGTTCTCGGGCACGTCAGAACCTCATCGTGATCGCTTGATACCTTGCGGTGATGGACCTCGGGTGCGCGGACCCGGGGGGTGGGAGCCGCGAGTACGGGTTCTGGGAGAGGGTCGCGCCGACGGTGTCGACGACCCCGTCCCCGCCCGCGCCGCCCTCCTCGACCTCGCCGTCGTCGTCGGCGACCGCATCCGCGACCAGATCGCCCGCGCCCTCACCTTGACCACCCGCCTCGCCCGCCCGCCTCGCCGACGACGGCCCCGGCAACCAGCTCTCCCTCGACGACACCCGCGAGACCCGGCTGCGCGTGGAGCCCGTCACGGACCGGATCAACACCAGGTGCGGCCACCACCTCGCCGGACCCGCCACCTACCGGAAGGCCGGCTGAGACCGCTTCCCGCAAGGGGAGGTACAGGTCAGGAGGTTCTGTGCCCGGGTGACCATGGGGTCGTTCTGCAGGGCGAAGCGACCACACCGATTCCTCCCGGGCTCGGAAAGCCCGCTCTGCGGCTACGCCCCCGCGCACGCGGGCGGTGCCGGACCGCTGCCCGGCAGGTGCGCTCCTACTCCGAAGACTCCTCACAGCGTGCTTCCGGGGCAGCCAGTCGTGCCTGGCCGTAAAGGATCGGGGTGGGGGTGACAACTGCCCTCGACGGGTGGTCGAATGCGAGAGCCGATCAACGAGGAGCAGAGTGTGCCGGCGCAGATTGTGATCGATCCAGCAGACGGACCCGTGCGAGTGATCCACTGTGCGGGGGAGCTCGACATGGACACCGTCGACGAGCTGCGCCGGGCCGGCGAGCTGATCGCGAACGCTTCGGGAGCGGAGCGGCTCATTCTCGATGTGAGCGAAGTGACGTTCGCTGACTCCACGGCGCTGAACTGCCTGCTCCGTCTGCACCAGATGATGCCGGTGACCCTCAGCGGCCCTCTGCACCGACAATTCACGCGGCTCCTTCAGGTCACCGGAACGGACGCCGTTTTCACCCTATCCGCCAGCATCGAGGAAGCCCGCTCCGGCTAAGGGCTGTCCGCCGGCTGGACGCACTGCTTGCGGCCGAGGGCTCGCCCGCACACACCTGCGTACTCACAGCGGTGAAGGACAGGAGGCTTCCGGCAGAATGTGGCGCCTAGGGTGGCGTTGATGGCCTCGGCCTCGACAACGGTCACTTCGTGATCGCTGGCGCTGAACCGCCCTTGAGCGGAGACCTCGGCCTGCCCCGATCCGCTGTTGATCGCCGAGCACTGATCGCGGGCGCGGTCGACGGCCCTGTCGGGAGGTAAGGATGGGCCACGGGGATGAGGCAGCGGGGCGGTTCCGTCCGGTAACACCCTCCAGCGCGGGCGCGGCGGAGTGAGCCATGGTGTGAGCATCCTCGGGCGCCCGGCTCTTCCCATGCCAAGCCCGGAGCCGGTCCCTCTGGTCGACGCGGCCGGCCCGGCCCGTGCCGACCTCGGGAACCGTCTGATGGACGGTGAGACGCCGACGGTCTCGACGCCTCGGTGTCCTGGGCCGGATGAGCGCCGGCGGCGCTCTCGACGACGCACAGCGGTCGCTTCCCGCCACCGAAGAGGCCAGACGGCTCGAAGATGCCGACGCCGGTGACGTACCAGAGGTGACCCTCCGCCTTTGTGGTGGCCTGATCGAGAATGGCGGCCCGCGGACCGCCTTGTGAAGGGCTCCGCGTCAGGCTGGCGCGTCGCGGGTCAGGAGAAGAGCACCGACCGGAGGAGGAGACGGTCTGACGCGCCGCCGCCCGGGCGCAGGCTGTAGAAGGTGTCGCCCTCGCAGTTCGCCTCCAGGAAGACCACGGCCGTCGCGTCGGTGCGGTTCTTCGGCGCGTGGGCGGGCGAGCCCGGTTCCGAGGCCGCTCCCTGGATGTTGATGCATGTGCCGCTCTCGGGGTTGTTGAGGAAGCCGACTGCCTCGTACCCGTCGTAGGTCTGGTACGTGTACCGGAACTGCCCGTTCGCGGCGGAGGCCGAACTGGGAAGGGTGACGAGCAGGACGACGGCGCCGGCGACGGCGGCCATGGCAGAGCGAAGTCGCATGGGGGGGGCTCCTTGTTCGCAGGGGAGAAGGGCAATGCGAGCGATGCCCTGCACAGCGATGAGGCAAGCCCGATATCACTCGGACGTGGGGTGCGGAACCGTTTCGCCGGGCCAATCGGCTCCGCGGCGCGTGCTTCTCGGTACACCGTGTCAGCGGAGAGTTCAGACTGCCTTGGCCCAGGCCATCGCCGCGCGCGCCTGGCTCTCGTCGAGGGTGTGGCCGAGGCGGGCAGCGACTGCGGTGACGCCCCGGGCGCTGGCCAGCTGGGTCAGCACCGTGCGCGGTTCGACGCCCAGGACCTGATGGGGGCCGTAGGGCTGGAACAGCTCGGGGTGGACGAAGGGCGTGCCGGTGGAGATGGTGCCCACCCCGGTGCCGACGATCGGAGTGGTCACCGACAGCGGCACTCCGGTCTCCTCCGCCACCAGCCGCGCGATGACCGGCAGCCGGGTCAGGTCCCGGCTGGGTCCACCACGGCTCGGCGCCGGCGCCGGCGCCGAGCAGTCCGGGAGTGAACCCGACGAACCCCGTTCCGCCGCGGTCATCGCCCAGGCGCCGGGGCCGAGCTGACCTTGGATTTCACGGAATTCCGGGCGAACGGCGACGTACGCGACCTACGCGTGACCGAGGGCTGCTGAGCCGGACGCGGATCTTCAGCGCAGGTCGTGGGCTGGTCGGGGCTGCGGGGCCGTCGTGGCGATCAGGTGGTCGACGACGTCGGTGAGGCGGGCGCGGTGGCGGTGGGCTGCGCGTTGGGATTCCGCGCGGCCGCCTTGCGCGCGCAGGCGGGACCAGAGCGTGTGGACGAGGTGGGTGTCGCCGTGGTGGTGGAGTGCGGGCTGCAGGTGGGCCAGGAGCTGGTCGATGTGCGTGTGGGCCGGCATCAGGTGGCCGGTGAGGGGGTCGAGGCCGTGGCCGGTGATGCCGTCGCGGGCCGCTCGCCAGCTGGCGGCCCGCAGGAGTTCCGCGGAGGGCTGCGGGGCCGGTTCGCCCGCGTCGATGGCAGTCATGGCAGTCGCGGTCATCGCTCTGACGATGCCGGCGAGCAGGGCGGTGTCGTCGGCGGTGGCGGTGGCGTCAGCTGCGCGGAATTCGAGTGTGGGCTGATGGTGGGAGGGGCGGATGTCCCAGTACAGGCCGCCGCGGTCCAGGATCGTGCCGCTGTCGAGCAAGCCCGCGACGAGGTCCTCGAAGTGTGCGGGGGATTCGAAGTACGGCGGGGGGCCGGCGACGGGCCAGCGTCCCCAGGTGGTGGTGCGCCAGCTGGCATAGCCGGTGTCCCGGCCCTGCCAGTACGGCGAGTTCGCCGACAGGGCGATCAGGGCGGGAGTCCAGGGCCGCAGGTGATTGCTGATCTTCAGGGCTGTGGCGAGGTCGGGTACCCCGATGTGGATGTGGCAGGCGCAGGCGATCTGCTCGTCGTCCAAGGCCCGGAACGTGGCGGCGCTGGCGGCGTAGCGGGGGCCGTCGGTCAGAGGTGGGGGGCCGGGCGGGGAGAGGACGGGGGTGCCGGTGGAGATGATGCGCAGGTTCTGGCGGGCGGCGGCTTGGGCGAGAGAGCGGCGGGTGGCGCGGATCTGGTCGGCCAAGTCGGTGAGGCGGGTGTGGGGGTCGGTGCGGGTCTCGACCTGGTGGCGGGTGAGTTCGGGGCCGACGCGGTCGCCGAGGTCGCGGGCGGCTTCGGCCACGACCTTCTCGGCGTCGGGGCGCAGCTCGCGGGTGAGGGGGTCGACCAGGAGGAACTCTTCTTCGGCACCGATGGTGAGCGGGGGGAGGGGGGTGAGCCGGTCGGCAGGGGGTGTGGTTCGGCCATGGCCGAGGGCTGGTGATTGTGTGACGGCCGGCGTGTGCCCTGTACTCGTCATGGTGGTCATGCTGGCACGGGCAGCGGGCCCGGGGCAGTAGGCGAGATCGGTTCTTACCTCCAGTGGACGGGGACGTCGCGTGCGTGAGGACAGGCAGGTGGTGGTCGCCGGCGGCGGACCGGCGGGGGCGACGGCCGCGGGGCTGCTGGCGCGGCAGGGGTTCGACGTGGTGCTGCTGGAACGGGAACGCTTCCCGCGGTATCACATCGGGGAGTCGTTGCTGCCTTCGCTGCTGCCGGTGCTGGACATTCTTGGCGTCCGCGAGACGGTCGAGCGTCACGGGTTCGTCCGCAAGAGGGGGGCCTTCTACGGGTGGGGCGGACAGGAGTGGGCGCTCGGCTTCGACGGTCCCGACCGGGAGGCTCCGTACAGCTTCCAGGTCGTCCGCTCCGAGTTCGACCAGCTGCTGCTCGAGCACGCCCGCCGCCTTGGCGCGGACGTACGGGAGGCGACCCGCGTCCGCGGCGTCACTCTGGAATCGGGGCGGGCGGTGTCTGCGGCGTGGCTGGGCAAGGACGGCCGCGTCGGGAGCACCGGGTTCGCGCACTTCGTCGACGCCACGGGCCGGGCCGGAGTACTGGGCGCCCGGCAACTGGGGAAGCGCCGGGTCCACGACGTCTTCCGGAACGTCGCCGTATGGGGCTATTGGCGAGATGCCACCGCGCTGCCGCAGGCTCCGCAGGGCTCGATCGGCGTCTTCTCACTGCCCGACCACGGCTGGCTGTGGGCCATCCCGCTCCACGACGGCACACTCAGCGTCGGCCTGGTCACCGACAAGCGCTCCTTCCAGCAGGCCCGCGCCACCCTGGGGTCCATCGACGCCGTCTACGAGGAAGCGCTCGGCCGGTGCCCTCTGCTGGGGCGGATCCTCCAGGGGGCGCGGCAGGACTCCGTACTGAAGACCGAAAGCGACTACTCCTACACTGCCGAGGCATTCTGCGGGCCGGGCTGGTACCTCGCCGGCGACGCCGCCTGCTTCCTGGATCCGCTGCTGTCCACCGGCGTGCACCTGGCCATGTACAGCGGGCTGCTCTCCGCTGCCGCGATCACCGCCGTCCTGCGCGGCGAGGTCGCGGAGGACGACGCGCGGGCCTTCTACCAGACCGCCTACCGCAACGCTTATGAACGCCTGCTGATCCTTGTCGGCGCGTTCTACCGCATCCACGATGGCCGTGACGCCTACTTCCGGCAGGCCCAGCAGCTCAGCCACCGCGACCAGCGTCCCCTGCGGCTGCACGAATCGTTCCTTGACATCATCACCGGTGCGGAGGACCTGCACGACGCTCGGTCCTTTTCCCCCGACCAGCTCTATGCCAGGCTCCGCAATCCTCTGGCCGGCCGGACTGGCGAGGGACTCGGCGGCCACGGCACCAGCCACATGCTCCCCCTGCCCCTCACTCCCGGCCACGCGGCCGCAGGCCACTACCTCGCTCTCACCCCTCATCCCACCCTCCGTCCTGTCTGAGACACCGTCGGCTTGCGAACCAGGTAGGTGAGGCAGACGCCTTTCGCGGGGCACTGGAGCTGTGTCTGCCCCCAGCCCCGTACGGCGAATTCCGCCGCCCAAACGCTCGCCGAGCTGCTGCGCGGGCACTGCCACCCCCATCGGCAGCACCCGCGGCACGGGCCGCCGGCTGCTCCGAGGCAAGCACGGTCGCAGCGGGGTGCCCGCATCGTGCCTCCCGCTGGGGTGCCTCGAGAGCTTCGGCGATCACGGCCCCTTGCGGGTATCGCCGTCGCTCGTGTGCAGGCCCGTGCTCCGGTGCCAGGTCAGGTCTGACCGGACCCCTGGTGGTGCTCGGCGGCGAGGGGAAGGCTGCCGAGGCTGATCTGACGGGCCGCCCGGACGGTACGTCCGCCCGCCCCGCGCAGGTCGCTCACCGTTCCTCGACCGGGTAACCCCACTCGATGCCGCCCTTCGCCTCCGGGGCGACCTCGGCCACGGCGAACGCGAACGAGCTCTCGAACTCCGGCTGCCAGCGGCCGAAGCCGGTGATGCTGAGCGGGAACCGCGTCTCGCCCGACACGTAGGGGACACCGTCGTCACAGGCCGTGCCGTAGCTGATCTGGTTCTCGATGCCCTCGTCACGCAGCAGCTCGCCGATCGATTCGGCGACCGCCTCGGCCTGTGCCGCGTCAGTGAGCCGCGAGACAGTGAAGTGAAGATTGATATTGACCGACATGCGCGCAGGCTACCGCCCGCCGTCGACAGGGGCCGACGCGCGATCCTGCCAGGCCGCTCGCGGTCGCCACCGGGCATGCCCAGGGGGCATGGGACACGTGTCGCGCGGCGACAGCCGGACCGTGCTCCGTGAGGACCATGCGAGCGTGACGGGCGACGGCAGGGGGGACGGTGCCGGGTCGGGCATGACAGCTCCTCAACGGTCGGGCCGCCCCGCTGATCGAGGCGGCTCGAACCCGATGCTGCGGACCGCAGCCCTGCGGACAGAGTCCGGCCACCCGCGGAGGGGGACCCTTTCCCTCGGGCGGGTCCTCTGACATCGAAGTGGACCGATTGCCGTCGAAGCCGAACGGCTTGAGCACCGCGCTCTATCTCCTGCGCGCCCTTGCCATCAGAAACGCCGCCCCGACGATGACGATCAAAACGATGGCGATGATCCAGAAGGGCGGCGAGCCCTGACCCGCTCCCTTGGCCAAGAGCTGCATGTGTGACATGTCGTTTCCGTTCCCTCCGTGGTAACTGATGATGGCCCGCATCCGGGTGCCCGGTCCACGCGTCCGTACCCGGTCGATCCGTCCGGATCCGGTGGCAAGCGGTCCAAGTTCTCTGTCAGGAGCCAAGGTTGAAGACGATGCGGTCACGGCGGAGAGGTTCTTCAGGGCGGCGTCACACAGGGGCCGAGAGCCGGACCTGTGGAAGGTGTCCGGCGGGAGAGGCCCGCCCCACCTTTCGGGAGCACCCTGTGGCGAGCACGGCAGACGAGCCGCCGAGCAGCCCTTTGACCGCGGCGAGCGGCCCCCTCCGTGGATCCCTCCAGCACGACGAACTCGTACGTGCCCGGGCACTGGGAGTGGGGGCGGCTACTCCCGAGGGGGCGGCCAAGTACACCGTGGATCCGGTCCGGTGCCGGTCGGACGGGCTTGAGGACGTCGATCACGCGTTGCGGCCGCGTCCCCGGCGGCGCGACCCTTCCCGCCCACGGCCACTTCGTCACGGACCGTGAGCGGCGCAGAGGGGCTCGCCTCGGAGCTGCCGGAAGTACGTGATCACCTGGACTCGCCGGCCATGGACGACCCTGTGCGGCGCGGCTTCGAGGTGAACGAACGCAGGCTCTCCTACCTCGATTTCGGCGGCCCTGGTCCGGTCCTGATCGCTCTGCACGGGCACTGCGGCGAGGGCGCGGACTTCGCCCCGCTGGCCGGACGACTGGGCGCAATCATGGCGTGTGATCGCGCTCGACCAGCGGGGGCACGGCGAGTCCGATCGGGCCGCCGACTACGAGCGCAGCGGCCACGTCGGCGACATCACGGCCCTCCTCGACCACCTCGGGGTGGCGGAGGTCGCCCTGCTCGGTCATTCCCTGGGCGGTGTGAACGCCTACCAGTTCGCCGCCCGCCGTCCCGAGCGCGTTACCGCGCTCATCGTCGAGGACATCGGAGCGGTCTGCGACATCGACCTGTCCTTCGCGAGGAGACTGCCCGACCGCGTCGCGACCCGTGAGGGGCTCGTCGAGGCCCTCGGCGCGGCCACGCTTCACCCGGAGGCCCCGGCCGTGCCCGGATGTGACGCAGGTCTCGGGAACTCGGGCCCCGGGGCCGACAGCTGACTGAGGTGATGACAACCATGCGCGCGCGCATCAGAGCCGGGGATCCGCAGGCCTTCGCGGAACTCTTCGACGAGTACGCGAGAACCGTCTACAACCACGCCTACCGGCTGACCGCCGACTGGGCGGCCGCCGAGGACGTCGTGTCGGCGACCTTCATGGAGGCATGGCGCAGCCGCCTGCGTCTCCAGGCGGAGGGCGGGAGCGTGCGCCCGTGGCTGTTGGGCATCGCCACCAATCTGGTGCGCGCCCAGTTCCGGGGCGAAAGACGGTACAAGGCCGCGGCCGCGGCGACGGCGGCCGCCGCGGGAATCAGGGGAGAGGCAGTGGTCGCCGATCACGCCGACGACGTCGCCGGCCGCTTGGACGACCGCCGGCACCTGGCCGCCACCGTGACCGCGCTCGCCGGACTGCGGCGCAGTGAACGGGAGGTTCTCAGCCTGTGCCTGTGGCAGGGCCTGGACTACGTCACAGCCGCGCAGGTCCTCGACATCCCGGTCGGCACGGTGCGCTCCCGGCTCTCGCGAGCACGCACCAAGCTGAGGAGACTCGCCGACGCACAACTCCGCGCCGGATTCCGGGAACCCGGGCGGGCCAGCCGGCAGATAAGAGGCAACCGCACGATCGCGGCCCGGTCCGCACAGGAAGGAACCCGGTGAACATGCGTCAGCCCCGTTCGAGCGACTCCCGCCGCACCCCTGATGAAGGGCACGAGGGCGAGCACCTGTTGTCCTTCGAGGAGGCCGACCTCCCTGCGGACCGCCACGCCTTCCACAAGGAAGAACTCATGACCTTCATCCAGCAGGACACCCGGGCCGAGGCCACCACGCCCACTCCCGCCGCGCCCGTCCGCCGCAGGCTCCTGCGGCCTCTGGTCATCCTGCCCGCCGTCGCGTGCACGCTGGCCGTTCTCGCCGCGGGGGCCGTCACCCTCACCGGCAGCGACACCGGCAAGGAGACGGTCGCCGGGCCGCCCCTCACCACGACGGTCGGAACCGGCACCAGCGCGGGCCTCCCGCAACTCCTGGACCAGATCTCCCTCGCCTCGGCCAAGAAGCCCCCGGCGAAGGTCAACCCGGGGCAGTACATCTACATCGAGAGCAGGGTCGGCAACACCTATGAGAAGACGGTCGGTGACAAGACCACCCTGGCCAGCGACGGTATCCACCGCCGCCAGATCTGGAACTCCACCGACGGCACGGAGGGCTGGCTCATCGACCCGGCCGTGTCCCCGCCCGGAGGCGAGAAGCTCGACCGCACCAACGAGAAGGGCACGAGCGAACCGCCCTCCCTCAACGCTCCGACGTACGACTACCTCGCCACCCTGCCGACCGACCCCGGCGCACTCCTCGCGAAGATCTACGAAGAGACCGCCGGGATGGGGAACAGCCCCGACCAGCAGGCATTCACCACCATCGGCGACATGCTCGGCGAGACCCTCCCGCCCGCCGAACTGAACACCGCCCTGTTCAAGGCCGCCGCCAAGATCCCCGGAGTCGTCCAGGTCGACGACGCGGTGGACGCCATCGGCCGCCGGGGCATCGCCGTCGCCCGCCTGGACGAGACCTCGGGCGCGCGCACGGAGTGGGTCTTCGACCCCGAGACGTACACCTACCTCGGTGAGCGCACCGTCCAGATACGCCCCAACGGCGGCGACTCCGGCCTCATCACACCCGGCACCGTCATCTACACCGAAGCCATCACACTTCGCCGGGCCGTCGACGTCCTGAAGGAGGTGCCCTCCTCCGGCGTGTAGCCGGCCCGGAGGGACGTCCGGAAGGTATCGGCGTCCGCCCGAAGCGCGGGGTTGCGGCGTCCGGTGCGGCTGATAGCAAGGCGGAGGAGGGGGCCGTGACGGCCGACGACGACGCGGCGATCGTGCATCCCGACGGCGGACCCACCCGGCCCTGCTCGCGATCCTCCCGTCGCCGGCGTCCGCCCCGCGTTTCGTCCCGCGTCGCTGGTTCCAGTGCCGCGGCCGCCGCAACCCGGACCGTGCCGCGTCCGCTCCGCACATGATCCCGGAAACACGCCCTAGGCAGCCCGTGGGGGCTCCGGGAAGGCCAGGGCGGGCGAGCCGCCGTCCCACCACACGCCGATCACGAACGCGGCCGTGGCCTCCACGTACGCGGCCCGGTCCAGCCCGCCCGCCGGCATCGGGGTCCATCCCATTCCGGTGATCAGCTCCGTGACGTGCCCGGCCGCCCCCGGGTCGTCCGCGCAGAACGGCACGGCGGGCGGGACCGGGCCGAAGGCGCCCGCCGGGTGGTCCCACATGCTCACGTGGACCAGATTGAAGGCCTTCACCACGCGGGCCGCGGGCGCCGCCGCCCCGATCAGGCCGGCCACGCTCTCCCCGGCGCCGGTCGTCAGCATCACCCCGCCGGGGCCGGGGTGCAGCGGGTTGGTGCAGTCCACTACCGTCCGCCCCGCCAAGGCCCCGGCGTGCTCCCGGGCCAGCGTCGGCGCCGCCCCGGCCGGGACGGCGAGCAGCACCGCCTCCCCGTACTCCGCGGCCTGCGCGGGCGTGCCGTGTCCGGCCGCCCCGATCCGCCCGGCGAGCGCCCCGGCCGCGGCCGTGTTCCGCCCGCCGACGAACACCTCGTGCCCGGACCGCGCCCACGCACCGCCCAGTGCCGCCGCCATGTCCCCCGTACCCAGTACGCCTACGCGCATCGTCGTCTTCCCTCTCGTACCGTCTCGTCCTGCTCGCTCCGTTCGGTGGTCCGACGCTACGGACGCCGACGCGCACCGTCTGGTGTCCATCGGCGGCGGCAGAATGGGCGGCATGGAGAAGCTGACCGATCCGGCCGCGGGCCTGCCGGACCTCGCGTACACGGCGGACTGCCGGGCGCGCGTCGCCTTCGAGGTGCTGGCGAACCGCTGGGACAGCGTCGTGGTCTTCACGCTCGGGGTGACCGGCCCGATGCGGCCGCGCGCGCTGGTGGCGCGGATCGGCGGGATCAGCCCGAAGGTTCTGAACGAGGCGCTGCGCCGGCTGGAGTACAACGGCCTCGTCGAGCGCCACGCGTACGCCGAGGCCCCGCCGCGCGTCGACTACGCCCTGACCGAGGCCGGCACGGCGTTGCTCGCGCCGATGCGGGCGATGGGCGCATGGGCCGCGCGATACGCGGACGACGTGCTGGAGGCGCAGGACCGGTACGAGACCCGGTGAGTCCGCGCGACACGGAGAGTGCGGCGGCGGATCCAGGACGGGCGGGAGTTCGGCGCGAAGCCGGCCGCTGCGGCCGGGTTGCCGCACGGCCCCGTCCTGGACGGTGAGCGCTGTTCTACGCCGCCGTCGGCGGGTCGGCTGATTCGGCGGCGCGGCGGTATGCGGCGTTGATGCGCTGGGCCTCCTCGAGTTGGTCCTCGAGGACGATGATGCGGCAGGCGGCCTCGATCGGGGTGCCCTGGTCGACGAGTTCCCTGGCACGGGCGGCGATGCGCAGCTGGTAGCGGGAGTAGCGGCGGTGGCCGCCCTCGGAGCGGAGCGGGGTGATGAGGCGGGCCTCGCCGAGGGAGCGGAGGAAGCCCGGTGTGGTGCCGAGCATGTCGGCGGCCCGGCCCATCGTGTAGGCGGGGTAGTCGTCGTCGTCGAGACGGCCGAGCGAGTCGCCTGCTGTCATCTGCACCTCTCTGCGGGAAGCGTGGAGGGGCCCTGGTGCCGTACGGCACCAGGGCCCCGAAGGAACTTCTTCACCACGTGCCGACCCTGATACCGCGCCGGCCTTCTGTGTCCGCCTACCCGGCCAAACGCTGTCGGGAGTGCGGGGATCGCGGTTGCCTGACCGGAGACCACCTCGCTGTCGATGTCCTGCGGTACCCGGACTCGAGACGTCCGTCCGGGCGATCCGCTGCCGGGTACTGCCTCCTGCTCTCCCCGGGACCGCTGCTGCCATGACCGCGGTCCCGTCGGCGGCCCCTGATCACTGCGGGCCACCCGGTGCGGTGGTCAGTCCCGTCGCCGTCCTGCAACAGCCCTGGCTTCGGAACTCCACCACCGCACCGTCCTGCGAACTGCACTCGCGGGTACTGCCGCCCGGCAGTTCGTCTCTGCCGGGCCGTTCTGTCTCTCTGGGCTACGAGAGAAACCATAACGACAGCGCCACCCAATGTCTACTCTCGCCAGCATAGATTTTCCTGCGTCCGTCAGTGAGGTAATCGACTCCCAGTGATGACGGCAGGGGGCGCGAGCCGACCGCCGCCGGGTTTACCTCTCTCAGCGGGGGCACCAGCACCGGACGGACCGGGGCAAGTACTGACGATCGGACAGCAGGGGCACTTGATGGACACGATGAGCATCGCGGTTGCGTCCACCCCCCTCGCGGCCACCGTCGGCGACGCACGCGACAGGGCCCGGGAATTCCTCGTAAGGCTCCGTCCTGCGCTCGCCGTCGGGGCGGCCGACGCCGTGATTCTGGTCGTGTCGGAACTGGTCACCAACGCCCTGCGCCACGGCGGTGGCACCTGCGCCCTGGACCTGACCGCGCACCCGCACGGCATCGAAGTGGCCGTGCGCGACCCGAGCCCGCAGGTGCCCCTCATGCGGGCCCCCGACCTCAGCGGCGGAACCGGAGGGTTCGGCTGGCCCATGGTGAACCGCCTTGCCCGCAGCACGGCCGTGATCCGTCAGGCGTCCGGCGGCAAGATCGTGAGCGCGCTGCTCGCCCGGTAGGCGCAGACGGCAAACCGGCCCGAACCTGCGACCGCCCCGAGACCGAGTCCGTCGATCATTCCAACGGCTTCCGGGTGACGTGCCGCCCGGCTGCCCACCCCCCTGGCGGCCCGCCCTGGACGGTGTGGTGGACCTGTCGAGCTGTCCGAACCATCCATCGCGATGATCGGCGGCGACGCCCACGCGACACTGCCGTCGACGTCGTCCAGGTCCGCGCGCCCTAGGTGGGTTCGGGTCCGGGTTCGTCGTGGATGGTCAACGCTCCAGCGAGGTCGAGATCGTCGTTGGTGCCCTGCGCCCCCGCGCGGACGAGGAGCACTGCGCCGAGGGCGGTGCTCCAGAACGTCCTGGCCTCCACGTCGAGTGCTCGACGGGCCCGCCAGCCGCGACTGTCGAGCAGTCGGCCCACGAAGCGCTCGGATTGCCGGAACAGCAACTGGAGGTGCTGGTCCACCACGGGGGCGAGTTCGGGCTTGGAGATCCCGGTTGCGAGTGCTCGCGCGACCGACGGGAGCGAGGGCATGGCCAGTACGGCGCGGGCGATGTTGCGCCGAAACGCCGCCGCGTCCGGGGCTTGACGGCCGATGCGCTCGATCCGCCGCGTGTCGTGCAGCAAGCCGAGAAAGGCGGCGTGTACGAGCAGCGAGTCCTTCGAGCCGAAATGGTAGGTGACCTGGTTGGGGAAGAGGCCCGCAGCGTTCGCGATCTCCGCGACACTCACCTCGGCTCCGGGCCGCTCCTTGCACAGCCGGGCAGTGACCTCGATCAGCCGGCGCCTCGTCGCGTGACCACGGTGGGCCGCGGGAGTCGGCGTCGCCCGGGCTTCGGCTCGCTTCTTGTCCACCCTCGAATTGTATGTGATACAACAAGACGCATCGACTTGTATGTCATACAAGAAAGGTCGAAGCGCATGCAACGCACTGAAGTCGTCGTGACCGGGCTCGGCGCGATCACCCCCCTGGGTGGAGACGTGACGTCCACCTGGGACGCCCTGCTGGCCGGAGAGTCCGGCATCCGCGGCGACGTCCCGAGCGGACGGGACGCCGGCCTTCCCGGCACCGTCGCCGGGACGATGGCGATCGACCCCGCCGACCTGCTGCCGCCCGTGCAGGCCAGGCGGCTCGACCGCTCGCAGCAGGCGGCCTTCGCGGCGGCGGCCGAAGCCTGGGCCGACGCCGGTGCGCCGGAGGTGGACCCGGACCGGCTCGCATCGGCGATCGGCACGGGCATCGGCGGCGTACGCACACTGCTCCAGCAGGACGACGTCCTGGAGGCGTCCGGGACTCGGCGCGTCTCGCCGCGCACGGTCCCGATGCTCATGCCCAATGCGGCGGCGGCGCTGATCAGCATCGAGTACGGCGCACGGGCTGGCGTCTACACGCCCGTCTCGGCGTGCTCCTCCGGTGCCGAGGCGATCGCCCTGGGGGCCAGGCTCATCCGTGCCGGCGAGGCGGACGTGGTCATCGCGGGCGGGACCGAGGCCGCGATCACCCCGATCACCGTCGCCGGCTTCGCCCAGGCCCAGGCGCTGTCACGGCACACCGCCGAACCCGCCTCGGCGTCCCGGCCGTTCGCCGCAGACCGCAGCGGATTCGTCCTCAGTGAAGGCGCCGCCGTCGTGGTCCTCGAAAGCGCTGAGCACGCCAAGGCCCGAAGCGCGCGCGTCCATGCGGTGCTCGCGGGCGCGGGCATCGCCGCTGACGCTCACCACATCACGGCGCCCGCCCCCGACGGTTCCGGTCAGATCTCGGCCATGCGAAAGGCTCTCGCGCAAGCGGGCTTGGCCCCCGAGCGGATCAGCCACGTCAACGCTCACGCCACCGGAACTCCAGTCGGCGACGTCGCCGAGGCACACGCGATCGCCAAGGTCTTCGGACGCGCCACCGTGACGGCCCCGAAGGCGGCGCTGGGGCACCTCTTCGGCGCGGCGGGCGCCATCGAAGCGCTCATCGCCATCCTCAGTGTGAAGCACGGTGTCATCCCGCCGACCCGCAACCTCACCGCGGCCGGCGTCGACCCCGACATCGATCTCGATGTGGTCGCAGAGCGACGAGACGTTCCCCAGGAGGCCGTGCTCAGCAACTCCTTCGGCTTCGGTGGGCAGAACGTCTCACTCATCGTCACCGGCGCACGCCATCACGAGTTCCGTGCCGGCGCGACCACGCCATGACCCACGCGCGCACTCCTCCTTGGGGCCGCCGCCGTGGGAGGGGCTGCGCGTTCATATCGCACTGGCGGACCCTGGGGGCCCAGGCCCCACGCGGAGGGTCATGAGCGCGGGGGAGTGGGCGGGCACCCTGCGCGATGTCGGGGTCCTGCTCTGGGCGACCTGTGCGTGTCCGACCACCCCTATGACACGGCGGCGGACGCGGGACGGGCCCTGGACGTCCTGGCCGGCTGTGGGCGGAGCGCCGGGGGCGGTCGGCAGCTCCCCGGCGGTCGGCGGCGTCCCGGCAGCCGGTGGCTCCCAGCGGGCCGGATCCCTCAGCAGTCTCCCTGCGGCAGCGGGCACTCGCCCGCCTCGCCGGCCTCCACGCGCAGGTTCTCCGCCACGAGGCCGAGGAGCCGGGCCAGTTCGGCCCGGTCGTCCGGGCCGAGTCCCTGGAGGGAGAGCTGCTCCAGGTCCGACCAGACGCCCTCGACGCCGGTGCGCAGCGAGCGCCCTTCGTCCGTCGCCTCGACCAGGACCGCGCGCCGGTCGGCCGGATCCGGGCCGCGGCGGACGTGGCCGCACTGCTCCAGGCGCTGGAGCATCTTGGTCACCGTCGAAGCGTCGAGGCCCAGGGACTGGATCAGCTCGGACTGGCGGACGGGGCCGCAGTCCCAGAGCCGCATCATCATCATCTCCTGGCCCGGATAGAGACCCAGTTCCTTCAGGCGCCGGCCCGCGGCGATCCGGTGCATACGGGCCACCCGGGCCAGCGCGATGCTGACGGGGCCGCCACGCGCCGCGGACGGCGTCGTCTCCGTACAGACGGGGTCGGTTCCTGGCATCGGTGCTCCTCGGGAAGGCTCTGCCCCCAGATTACCTTGGCCGGCCAACGAATGGGTTACAGTGGCATCCGAGCCAGATACTTGGCCGACCACATAAATCGTGAAGGGGACAGCCATGACCACCGCCTTCGACCCCATCGATCTCGCAGGGACCCGGCTCGCCAACCGCATCGCCATGGCGCCCATGACCCGCAGCCGCGCCGAGGCCGAGAGCCGGACCCCCACCGCGCTCGTCACCGAGTACTACGCCCAGCGCGCCTCCGCGGGGCTGATCATCACCGAGGGCGTCCAGCCGGTCCCCCAGGGCCAGGGTTACCCCTTCACCCCCGGCCTGCACAGCCGGGAGCAGATCGCCGCCTGGCGCGAGGTCACCGAGGCCGTGCACGCACGTGGCGGAAGGATCTTCGCCCAGCTGATGCACGCCGGACGGATCAGCCACCCCGTCGTCCTCCCCGACGGGCTCCACCCCGTCGCGCCCTCCGCCATCGCTCCGGCGGGCCAGCTCTTCGCCGGCACCGGGCTCATCGACTTCGTCGCCCCGCGCGAGCTCACCGCCGACGAGGTGCCGGAGACGATCGCCGGCTTCGCCGCCGCTGCCCGCAACGCCGTCGAGGCCGGCTTCGACGGCGTCGAGGTCCACGGCGCCAACGGCTACCTCGTGCAGCAGTTCCTCGCCTCCGGCTCCAACCACCGCACCGACCGCTGGGGCGGCTCCGTGGAGAACCGCATCCGTTTCGCGGTCGAGGTCGTCAAGGCCGTCGCCGACGAGATCGGCCCCGAGCGCACCGGCCTGCGCATCTCCCCGGCCAACACCTACAACGACATCGCCGAGACCGACACCGAGGAGCTCTACCCCGCCCTCGTCGCCGCGATCGAGCCGGTCGGCATCGCGTACCTGCACGTCACGGAGGCCGCGCCCGGGATCCGCGAGCTCACCCTCGCCCTGCGCAAGGCGTTCTCCGGCACCTTCATCCTCAACCCCGCCACCGAAGGACCGACCGGCGCCGACGCCCTGGCCCTCGTCGAGGACGGCACCGCCGACCTCGTCGCGTACGGGGCGCTGTTCCTCGCCAACCCCGATCTGCCCGCCAGGCTGAAGGCCGGCGGTCCGTTCAACACCCCGGACCCCGCCACCTTCTTCGGCGGCGACCACCGCGGCTACACCGACTACCCCACGCTGTAAGGGCGTACGGGAAGGGGGCGGGGGCCGGCACAGGACCCCCGCCTCCTTCCGGTACCGGGACTGCTTCCGTTCCGCCATGCCGCCCCGCGCGGGCCCGGCGCCCGCTGCCACTCGACTCGGCCTCGTGCCGCTGCCTGGACATCACCACCCCGCCGCGGTCGGCCCCTTCATCCTGCCGGGAGAGGGTCGCGCCGCGGCCTGCCGGGCACCGTGAGTGACTGTACGGCGGCCTTGTCCTGTGTCCCTTGCGCCGGGGGTCCGCCATCCGCGCCAGTGAAGGAGGGCGGCAGACCGCCTCAGAGGCGGCTCCCACCCCGCAGGGCACGGCACCCGTGGCGCCGGCGCGGACCGCGAGTCCGGCGCCCGCCGGCCTCACCCGCACGGCCGGACCGGCCAACGGGACCGTCGGACCGTGACCTGACCGTCGTCACTGCCGGCCCCCGCCTTGCGGTACATACCCACCTCCGACTTGCCTACAAGGAAAGTCAAGCATTACTTTCCCTGTAGGAAAGTAATCGGGGGCGAGAGGGTGATGACCGTGAGCATGCCGGTGGATGCCGAACAGGCATGGAAGGATCTCCAGCGCATCCGAGTGCCGCAGGAGCGGGTGTACGACGAGTTCGAGCGCTCCGCGTCCGGCGGGCGGGGCACGACCTACGGCACGGCCGCACTCATGTGGGTGTTCCTCGCCGGCGTCGGCATGGATCCGCCCCAGTGGGGCGTCGTACTGTTCGTGGCCGCCTACGCCGTCCTGTTGAGCGCGCTGGTCGTCAGGCGCAGCCGCAGAAACCGGATGCAGCTGCACCACACGCGCTACCCCGGACGTGTGTGGGCCGCGTTCGGCGCGGCGGCGATCCTGGTCGGCGGGACGGTCGTGCTGGCGGACCACCTGACCGGGTCGCTGCAGCCGATCCACGCCGGCCTCATCCAGGCAACGGCCGCGGTGGCCGTGTACCTGCTCTCCCTCGGTCCCGCCAACCGCTGGGCGGCCGCCTCGGTGCGGAGCGGCGGCGGCCCAGCGGCGGCCGACGAGGAGGCGGGCCGGTGAGCACCCCCGCCGGCTTCGACGAGCTGATCCACCCCGCCACCCGGCTGTCGGTGGTCGCGCTGCTCGCCGCCACCGAGTGGGCGGAGTTCGCGTTCGTCCGCGACAGCCTCTCGCTCAGCGACTCCGCGCTCTCCAAGCAGCTGCACACCTTGGAGGGGGTCGGATACCTGGAGACCCGGAAGGAGGGCGGCGGCCGCAACCGCCGTACGAAGGTACGGCTGACGGCTCGCGGTCGCACCGCCTTCGAAGGGCATGTGGCGGCGCTCCGCGCCATCGTGGACAGCGCCGGCCCCGCGGCCGGGGCGGCACAACAGCAGCCCCGCGCGGAGGCGGGCCGATGACGACGTCCGGGCGCACCGACGCTCGGCCCGTGATCCGGATACGCGATCTGACCATGGCGTACGGCGATGTCGACGTCCTGCGCGGGGTCGACCTGGACGTCCACCGCGGCGAGGTCTTCGCGCTGCTCGGGCCCAACGGCGCGGGGAAGACCACCACCGTCGAGATCCTGGAAGGCTTCAGGCAGCGCTCCGGCGGGGAGGCGAGCGTCCTCGGCACGGATCCCGAGCGGGGCGGCGACGCGTGGCGAGCCCGGATCGGCCTGGTCCTGCAGTCCTGGCGTGACCACCGCCGCTGGCGGGTCGCCGAGCTGCTGAACCACTTCGCGGCCTACTACCCCGATCCGCGCGACCCGGCCGAACTGCTGGCCCTGGTCGGCCTCACCGACCAGGCCGGCCGGCAGGTGGACCGGCTCTCCGGCGGCCAGCGACGGCGCCTCGACGTCGCGCTCGGCATCGTCGGCCGCCCCGAACTCCTCTTCCTCGACGAGCCGACCACCGGCTTCGACCCTCAGGCGCGGCACGAGTTCCACGTCCTGGTCGAACAACTGGCCCACGACGAGGGCGTCACCGTCCTGCTCACCACCCACGACCTGGCGGAGGCCGAGCGGCTCGCCGGCCGGATCGCCATGCTGGTCGGCGGCCGGATCCGCGCGTGCGGTACACCTGCGGAACTGGCCCGGCGAGCCGCCGCCCAGGCCGAGGTCCGCTGGACGGCCGGCGACGGGGCGCCCCGCCGCGAACGCACCGAGGACCCTTCACGGCTGGTCTGGGAACTCCACCGGCACGCGGACGGCCCGGTCGCCGACCTGGAGGTCCGCCGCCCGACGCTGGAGGACACCTACCTGCACATGGTCCGGGAGGCCGAGCGCCCGGACGGGGCCGACGGCACGGACGGCCGCGCGGACGAGGAGGCACCGGCCGCATGAGGGGGACACACATGACGAGCAGAACGAACAGGACGAACAGCTGGCGTGCCGGGCTCCAGCGCGGCGGGATCGAACTGCGGCACCTCCTGCGCAACGGCAAGGAGATGTCCGGCCATCTGACCAACGTGGTCGTCGCGTTGCTCGTCGCCGCCTACATCAGCGACGACGTGCCCGGAACCCGGACCCCGATGACACACCTGGTACTGGCGGGCTTCGCCGCCTACCTCCTGTTCCAGGTCGGGTTGATCAACCTTCCGCAGATCCTCGTCACCGAGCGGGAGGAGGGCACCCTGCTACGGCTGCGCGCCACGCCCGGCGGGATACCGGCCTACCTCGTCGCCAAGTCCCTGCTGGTGGTCGTCCTGGCGGTCGGGACCCTGGCGCTGCTCCTGGTCGCCGGGGCACTGCTGGCCGACGGGCCACTGCCGGACGGGCCGGGCGACTGGCTGACGCTGCTGTGGGTCACCGCACTCGGGCTGCTCGCCGTCATACCGCTCGGCGCGGCCATAGGCGCCGTCCTGCCCAACCCCCGCGAGGCCCTGGCGTTGGTCATGCTGCCGACGATGGGGCTGCTGCTGACCTCGGGGACGGTGTTCCCGATCACCGCACTGCCCGTGCCGGTGCAGCAGGTGGCCGCGGTCTTTCCGCTCAAGTGGATGGCGCAGGGTCTGCGGGCGGCGCTGCTCCCGGACTCGGCACGGACCGCCGAGGCGGCCGGCTCCTGGGAACTGCCCATGGTCGCCCTGGTCCTCACGGCCTGGGCGGTCCTCGGGTTCCTCCTCGCGGTGCCGCTTCTGCGCCGCGCCGCCCGCCGCGAGTCCGGCTCGCGGCTGACCGCCCGCCAGCGCAAGGCGGCACAGAGCGGCGCGCCGACCGGATAGGCGACCACGCGGCGACCGGGCTACGCCGTGGCCCGCTTCGACGGCACGGCCCGACGGGGCCGCGGACGGTGGGCGAAGGAGCAGGGAGACGGCATCGAAGACGGCACGCACCATCGCGACGGCCCGGATCGGACGGAGGGCGGCACTCGACTCGGCCCCCTGCGTGAGCTTGTCGCGCAGCAGTCGGCTGCGGTCGAGTTCGGCGGCGAGTCCGGCCGTGACGAGCCCTGCGTCGGTGGCCCGTTCGATCAGGTCGTGGAGCGGTTCGTTCACGGCCAGACGCTCGGCGAGGACGTGCTCCATGGTGAACAGGGAATGCGTGACGGCGGCAGTGGCGAACTCGTACCGGTTGAAGGAGTGCCGGATGAGCTCGCGGGAGGTTTCCCTCGCGCTCGTGACGTACATCGACGCGTCGCCGGGCAGAACCAGGTCGGCAACCAGGGCGTGCATGTCCGCATAGTCGAGAACGAGGTCGCGGGCGCGCGGGTCCCGTACCGGCTGGAGGAGCGGGTCGGTCGGTGGTGGCAGGGTGTTCACCGGTGCAGTCTCGTCGTCGGAAAGCTGTCGGCGCCATCGGATTGCCCGGGGGAGAGGGTGACCCGCTCCCGCATGTCGCCAAGGCCCGGTCCGACCGTCGGAGAACGAGCACCCGCAGGCGAAGGCGTGCGGAAATCCGGTCGGCGCGGGCCGAGCGGCCGGTGTCCGGGTGCCCGGCCCGCGCGCTCATGTCACCGCCCGGCTTGAAGGGCCGTCCAGGTTGCCGTGCCCGCGATGCCGTCCGCTGTCAGCGCTCGGCTGCTCTGGTAGTCCCGGACCGCCTGGGCGGTGGCGGGGCCGAAGCTCCCGTCGATTCCCACGGTCCGGCCCAGCGCGGCCGTCAGTGACCGCTGGAGCCGTTTCACGTCGGTGCCCGACGAGCCCTCGCGCAAGAGGGGTTTGGTTCCGGCCGAGAGCAGTGCCGTCCAGGTCTGCCGGCCGATGATCCCGTCGGCCGGCAGGGCGCGGGCGTTCTGGAACGCCTTGACGGCGGTCGCCGTCTTGGTGCCGAAGACACCGTCCGCGGTACCCGCGGCATAGCCCTGGGTGTTGAGCAAGGTCTGCGCCGCGGTGACCTGGGGGCCGGTCGATCCGCTGCGGAGCGTGTCATAGGACGGGAAGTCGAGGTTGACGACCCCGCTGCCGGTGCCGCCGACGAGCTGCATGTAGTACGACCAGTTCCAGTTCGGTCCCGGGTCGGTGTGGTCGTTGTCGGGGACCTCGGAGTGCCCGACGATGTGCGCCCGGTCCTTGGGGATGCCGTACGTGTCGGCCAGGTGGCGCGTGAGGGCGGCGGACGACCGGTACATCGCGTCGGTGAACCAGGCGGGGTTGTCGACGTACCCCTCGTGCTCGATGCCGACGCTGTAGGCATTGCCCGAGCGTGCGTGGTAGGCGGTGTCCTTGTCGCGCACCATCTGGGTGACCTGTCCGTCGGACGATCGGATGACGTAGTGCGCGCTGACGTTCGAGCTGGGGTTCTGGAACCAGCTGATGGAACCGGCGTACGAACCCTGGGTGACGTGGATGACGACGGCGGAGATCGCCGAGGTGCGTCCCACGGTGTAGTTCCCGCTGTTCGCCGCCACCCACAGGGCGGGCGGGTAGTCGGTGCTCAGTGTGCCCGCTGTGGCCGAGCCTCCTTCGTCCAGCGCGGGTACGTGCGCATACCGGCCGCGTTCGGGGCGCACGGCGCGTGGGCGCACGTCGACGGTCTCGCCCGTCTCCGTGGTGGCGCGGACGCCGTTCGCCAGGAAGTCGTAGACGGAGTCCGCGTAGAGGCGGGCCGCGCGCTCGTCCGTGCTGCCGCTGTACTCGGCCACCGCCGGATACCAGGCACCGGCGTCGCCCCGGTCGTCCGCGGTGAGCCCCAGCCGGTCGGCGTACGAGCGCAGGACGGCGGCCGCGCCGCGGATGTTGGCGGCGGTGCTGTCCCGCAACGCGGCCGGTGTCTCGCCCGTCAGCTCCGCGGCCAGCTCCAGAGTGCGCGCACGGGGGTTGCTGACCAGGTGCATCACCCCGTAGCCGTTCGCGTGGCTGGGTTCACCCTTATGGGAGTCGAGTCGGCTTTCGCCGTACCCGATCGCCACGAGCAGGTCGCGGGGGACGTCGAACTCCGCGCCGGCCCGTACGAAGGAGCGATCGACGGTGCCGTGAGCGGCGGGCGTCGCGGTGGCGGAAGGGGCGCCCAGGCCGGTGAACAGGACGGCGACGGCCGTACCGAGGACGAGTGCGGTGGTGCGTCTCCATGATCGAGAGTGTCGGCGCATAGGGCGGTGTCTCCTCATGGCAGTCGGATCGGTCGGATCGGTCGGATCGGTCGGATCGGCGGGGTCGGTCGGTGGGCCGGTGAGGTCTCCGACGCGCCGGTCGGGTGGGCTGTGGAGCCACTTCAACAAGTGTGCATGTCCACGTCAATGTGTGTGCGAGCCACTGTGCCGCAGGCATGTGTGTGTAGTTGTGAGGCTAACTCAGCCGAGCGCTTCTCGCGGGTGCTTGGACGTGAGCCGAATGGCGTGGTGTGGTGCCAGTGCGCCCCGCAGGGGAACCCCGCACCACGGGTCGATGGGCCATCGGTGCAGGAGCGCGTCCCTGCGGGCGTCCGGCCTACCGCACCTTCGGTGAGGTGCCGCAGGTTCTCACGCGGCCGGCGACCTCGCCGGGCCTCTGCGTCGTGCGAGTGACCGAATGCGTCGCCGGATGCGGCCGGCGGCGGGCTGGAGGGCCTCGGCTGAGCGCCCTTCGAGGCCTCGTGTCAGGCCGCGGCGAGCCGCTCTACCAGCAGTTCCACTCTCACGTCGGCGTCCTCGGGCAGCAGGCGGCCCGCTCGGGTCAGGGTCGCCAGGCCGTGCAGTGCCGCCCAGAACACCTCGGTGAACATCCCTGGGGCGACGCCGCGGCCGGCGACCTCGGCGAGGCACTCGAGCAGGGCGGCGAAGGCGTCCTTCAGTGGCTCGGGGGTGTCTTCCTGTGCGTACGCCAGGCCACCGTCAAGGTGGAACAAGGCGTCGTAGACGGCGGGATTGCGCTCGGCGAAGTCGAGGTACGCGCGGGCGAGGGCGGCTACCCTCTCGCGCGGGCCGCTCGCTCCGGACGTCGCGGCCCTCACCGACGCGGCCAACTCGGTGGCGCCTTCCAGGGCGACGGCGCCGATGATCTCGCGCTTGCCGCGGAAGTGGCTGTAGAGGACGGGCTGGCTGTACTCGATGCGCTCGGCGAGCCGACGGGTGGTGACGGCGTCCCATCCCTGCTCTTCGGCGAGTTCGCGGGCCGTCGCCACGATGAGGCGCTCGCGCTCCGCCCGTTCGCGCTCCTTGCGTTCCTTGACCGACATAACTGGATCCTAGCATCGCTAGACAATCGAGCATGGGCAGGTCTAGCGTTGCTTCATCATCTAGCACCGCTAGATCCCAGGAGGGGTCACCGTGTTCGACACACTCCAAGTCGTCACCACCGTCGTCGTCGGCCTGATGGTGGGGGTGGAGTTCTCCGTCGCCTTCATCATGAACCGCATCCTGGACGCGCTTCCCGAGGACAGCGGCCAGCTGGGCCACGCCCACGGCGGACGGATGCTCGGCGCCCTGATGCCGTTCTGGTACATCGGCTCGCTCGTCCTTGTCGCGGCCTGGGCCACCGCCGGCTGGCGCCACCCCGGCGCCGGACTCGTCGTCACCGCCGCCGGACTGCTGATCCTCAGCGTGGTCATGTCGATCCTGCTGCTCGTCCCGATCAACAACCGGAACAAGACCTGGACCCCCGAGAACCGGCCCGCCGACTGGAAGGATCAGCTGCACCGCTGGGAGCGCTACCACTACGTTCGCGTCGCCGTCATCGTCGCCGCGTTCACCCTGCTGGTCGCCGCCCTCGCCTGATGGACCGCTACCCCGACACGCACCGGTTCCCTGCGACGGCTGCGCCCTTCGCGGTGAGCCGGAAAGGGTACGGGGGTGGCTGCCCGCAGGCAGAGGTCACGCCGCCGGCCCGTCCCGGATCCCCGGGGGCCGGCCGCACAGCCGGGCATGCTGCCGCCGCGTAGATCCCTGAACTGTGATCCCGGCAGGCTGCGCCCCTCGAACGGCCGCGTTCAGGCGGCCTGATGAGCCTCACACGGCTCGGCAGGCGTCACACAGACCACGTGGCTGACGAAGACTCGCATGGAGAAGACCAATGTCGCTGAAGAAGATCAATACCGTCATGGCCGCCGCCTTCATCCTCTTCATTCTCTGGTTCGGGACGGAGTACATCGTGAGCCCGGAAACGACGGCGCCGGGCTACGGCCTGCCGAGCTGGCCGCCCGGCGACGGCAACGGCTTCCTGACCATCAAGGGAATACGCGACGTCGTCCTGGCCTCGGTACTGGGCGCCTTGCTCGTGACGGGTCACCGGCGGGCGCTGGGCTGGGCGTTGCTGATCGAAGCGCTCGCCGCGTACGGCGACATGGCCAACGTGCTGGCCCATCACGGCTCCGTGGCCACCGCGCTCGGCGTGCACTGCCTGACCGCGACCCTGATGGTGTGCAACGGCCTGCTGATCATGCGCGAGACCCGCGACGTCGCGGCCGCGCCACAAGCGCCCGCCCCCCAGCCCGCCTGAGCATCGATGGGGCGTCCTCCTCCGTGGTGTCGATCGGTGGGCGGGACGAGGCGCAGGGACTGAGCGGCGTGGGATTCGCGGACGCGGCTGCTCGTCGGCCTCGGTGACGCGCGGGTGTGTACCGCCCATGGGGCACCTCCGGGCGTGCGAAGGCGCGGCCGCACGTGGGGGAGCGGCCGGGCCGATGCAGCGCAGAGTCAGCGGGCGTCGTACGTCCAGGTGCCGCCCTCACGGCGGCCTCGTACATGGGCCGGGGGATCTTCGTGGCGCAGCGCTTCGACAGTGCGCCGTACGCGGCGTCGACGTCCTGCCCGACATACGCGGTGCTGTAGGCCCGCACGGCGGCTTCGAGTTCGGCTTTCCCGGCGTCCCTGACCGGCTGCTCGGTGGCAGCGGTGGCAGCGGTGGCAGCGGTGGCGCCGGGCTTGGGGCTGCCGGAGGCCGGTGGGTTGTCGGCGGGCGCGGAGCAGCCGGCGAGTGTCAGGGCGGCGGGTGCGAGAGTGCCGAGGACGGCGATGGCCGCGGCTCGGATGCGCATCGGCTCAGCATGGCGTCGGCGAGACGGCGCGGGGCCGGTGCGGCCGTCCTGTGATGTACGGAAGCCCCGCGTGGATCAGTAGCGGGTGGCCGAGGTCCGCCTCCCTTCTGGGCGACGGGAGGCGGTCCGGTCCGGTTCTCTAGCCGGCCTATTCGGGTGCACGCGCGTCGGTGGCCGGTCGTCCGTGTCTCCCTGCCCGAGTCGGGGTCAGGGAGCGAAGGAGAGCATGCGGGGTTCATGACGGGCGTCGTCGCCGTCCACGCCCGCGGGTGCGAGTACGAGCCGGTCGCCTACGTAGGCGTTCCGCCCGACGCTGCCCATCCGGATCTCGATCCTCGCGGTGGAAGCGGGGAGCTTCAGTCTGTCCTTGGTGGAGTCGGCGCCGCCCGGGCCGATCTGTATGACGCGTCCGGGACGGCTGCCGGTGCCCACCTGGTAGACGAGACCGGTCCTTCCCGCTCCGACGCGCAAGGGGAAGTAGCCGTACGAGGTGCCCTCGGCCTTCACGCCCCAGACGAGTGTGCCGGTGCCGAGGTGGTAGGCCCCGACGCGGTCCTTGCCGCCCAGGATCACGAGCCCGCCGCCGACGACGGCCTCCCGGCACGCCTGTGCGTTGGCGGAGGTGTCCAGGGTGTCGCCGCAGTGCTTGAAGCCTTTCCCCCGGGGGTCGATGGTCCTGCGGGCCCGCCCGTCGGGCCCGAGGGCGACGACCCGCCAGTCCTCGGCGTGAGTCCCCCGGTGCGCGGTGGTGATCACTGCGGGGGCGACGGAGAGCACCTGCCCGATTCTTCGGCCCGGCTCCGTCCGGTAGCGCCACATGACCTTGCCGGTCGCGGGGTCGATCTCCCGGACCTGGTCGTACGCCTTCTCCATCGAGGTGATCGCGCAGTTGGCGAGCACCAGGAGCCGGCTGCCGCCCGCCACCCTGCCGGGGTAGCACGTGCCGGGGTTCTCCATGGTGATGTCGTACAGCTTCCGACCGTCGGCGACGCGGTACGCGGCGGCTTTCATGCTCTGGACTATGGCGACGGTGGTGCCGCTGACGGCGCTGTCCACGATGATCGTGTCGTCCCCGGAGCCGGTCTCGGTCAGCTCCTTGTGCCAACCCTCCTTGCCCGTACGCAGGTCGATCATGCGGAGCTTGTTGCACCGGGCGCCGGTCCAGGCCTCGACGTTCTGGAGGACGATGACGACCTTGCCGTCGGGGGTCGGGTTGACCGGGGTCTCGCAGACGGGGGTGGGGAGGGTGACGCTCCACAGCTCGGCGCCGTCGCTGAGCCGGTGGGCGACGACCCTTTTGTAGACGGCCTGTACGGCGGTGTCGCCGATGATCCAGAGATCCTCGGTCGGGATGTTCCGGCGGGGCAGATCGGTGCGGTCGTCGACGATCCAGGCGCTCGCCTCGCCGGACCGGCGCTGCCGAGCGATCTCCTCGGTGGTCGGGATGCGGGAGGGCGTCGGACGGGGGCGGGCCGTCGCCGTCGACGGGGCAGTGGAGGGCGGAGCGCTGTTCCGCGGCCCGGCACGGTCCGGTCCGGAACGCTCGCCGAGGACGTACGCACCGACGCCGACGAGCAGCAGCAGGGCGAGGCCCGCGGCGGCGAGGGGCCATCCGCGGCGGCGCGGGTGCGGTGGGCGAGGCGGTGGTGGACCGTAACCCCCAGGGGCGTACGGGTTGTCCGGCGCGGGCCAAGAAGGCGGGCGATGCCTGTACCAGGGCTCGTGCGACTGCGACATCCGGTTTCCCCCTGTGAAGGTGCGAGCGGGCTCCCCGTGGAACCGGTCTTGGGAGAGCTGTTCTGATCGATGGGTGCGGCGGTTTCGTCGAAACGCCCCATGTCGACCACGGGGCCTTCGGGGCGAAGGGCGGGCAGGCATACGGCGAAGGTGTGGGCGCCGACGTGGTCAAGCGCCACGTCGGTGCCGGGCGCGGCACCCGTCACGCTGTGACGGGACACGGCCGCTTCCCTCCGCCGCCCTCTACCGCTCATACGGCGGGGCGTTCGCCGGACGGCTCGGCAAGGACGATCCGAACGTGGGAGGGAGCGTACTTGCGTGCCTTCGCCGTCATCTTCGTCAGATCGAACCTGGAACGCGGTACGGCGACGTGGATCGGTACGGGCATCGCCTCGGTCCACGGAGCAACGGGCGCGCCGTGTGGCAGGGACGCGCCGGGGCGCAGCCGGGCACCGATGAGCGCGTACTCCTCGGCGGGGGAGGTCGACACCACGAACTGGGTGACGTCGGACCACGGCAGCAGAACCTCGCCGAATCGGGCGCCGGCCGCGTCGAACTGGAAGACTGTGCGTCGCTTCTCGAACCAGGAGACGATGAAGGGGGCCGCCGCGACCAGGACCACGCCGCCCTTCATGTCGAGCGCCCACCCGAGCAGCAGGGCAACGGCCAGGACGCCCGCGATCGCCCCCCACAGGAGCGCCAGATCCCGTGCGGAGAAGGGGTGGGTGACGCGGTAGCGTTCCCACCGTCCGCCCCGGCGGGTGGGCGGGAGACCAGATGTTCCATCGGCCTGAGACACAGTGCTGACCTTTCTCGATGAGGGGTTCGGCCGCCGCGCGGGCCAGGTCGGGCTGCCCACAGGGAAGGGCGGGACGGGCCACCGACGTGACGCCCCGGGTGTGCCCCCGGACCTCGCCGTCGAGTCGGGTCCGCCGACCCGTTCTCCCTGCGCCCCCACAGAGCGAGCAGTGAAGACACCCGACCTGGCTGCGCAGGGCCGGCCACGGGCCTGACAGACTCTGGCGCACAGCGCTGCTCTTCCGATGAAATCCTGTTGAAGGGGCTCCGGCAGCGAGTGGCACCGGACGGACGGGGCATGGGGATTCGACGTGAGCGTGCATTCACCCGATACGGACAGCGGTGCCACCGAAGCCCGGAGCGACCTGCGCATCGACCTGCTCGGGGCGGTCCGTGCCCGGCGCGGCGATGTGCCGCTCGCCCTGGGCCCGGTGCGACGACAGGCCGTGCTCGCCTCGCTGATCCTCCGGGCTCCCGCGTTCGTCACGTACCAGCAGCTTCTGGACGACATCTGGGGAGACGAGCCCCCTGGCACAGGACACCGGGTCCTCCCGAGCTACGTGTACGCGCTGCGAAAGGCACTGGACGAGCCGCGGGCCGCGGCGGAGCGTTCCGTCGTCCAGGGGGGACGCGGCGGCTACCGCCTCGCAGCCGAAGGAGTCCGGACCGACCTGGCCGAACTCGCCGAGGAGTCCGCGACCGCCCTGCGGGCGAAGGCCGCCGGTGACCTCGACGCCGCGCTCGATCACGGCGGCCGGGCCTTGGAACTCCTCCACGGGGAGCCGCTCCCTGGTCTGCCCGGCCCGTTCGCCCAAGCCCGACGACAACGCCTGGGCCAACAGCGGCGCGCGCTGCACCTCGATCGGGCGGAGTGTCTGGTCTTGCTCGGGCGCTGCCCGGAGGCCCTTGACACGCTCCTGACGGCACCCGTCACGCAGCCCTACGACGAGCCGTTCGCCGCCCTGCGCATGCGGGCCCTGTACGGCAGCGGTCGGCAGGCCGAAGCGCTCTCCGTCTACCGCGAGACGCGTCGACGGCTTGTCGACGAGCTGGGCCTGGAACCCGGGGAGGAGTTGCGGCGGGTGCACCAGGCCCTCCTACGCCGGGACGATTCCCTGCTGCTCGGCCGGACAGGACGAACACGCGCGGCGACGACCGTGGCCGCGGAGCGCACCGGGTGCCGGAACTCTCCGTCCACGCCGCCGGTTCCGGACGTTACCGGCCCGTCCGAAGGACCCGACGATCTGTCCGACCGGCACCGTCCCCACACGCGTCGAAGCGACCTGCCCGATCGGCTCCCTCCCCACACGCGTCGAAACGACCTGCCCGGCAACGCCGCCTGCCTCGTCGGGCGGGAGACGGAGCTCGCCCTGCTCACCGCCCCCGTGTCACCCGGGGCCGTGTCGGTGATGACGGTCGACGGCACGGCGGGCGTGGGCAAGACCGCCCTGGTGGTCCGTGCCGCCTGGTCGCTCGCCGACGCCCATCCCGACGGCTGCCTCTTCGTCGACCTGCACGCGCACGGCGCCGCCCATGAGCAGGTCGTCCCGCAGCGGGCCCTTCGCCGGATGCTGCGCGCGGTCCTCGGCGAGGGTGACGTCCTGCCGCCGCCCCCTCCACCCGGGCCTGCCGGCCCGACTGGGGAAGACGACACGGACGACCTGGCGGACCTCGTCACGGCCTGGCGTGCCGCCACAAGTGCGCTGCGGCTGCTTCTGGTCGTCGACAACGCGCGCAGCGCCGAGCAGGTGCGGCCGTTGCTCCCCGCCGGGCCGGGCAGCCGGGTCCTGGTGGCGGGACGGCAGCGCCTGACCGGCCTGGACGCCGATCTGCGGCTCACCGTGGAGCCGCTGGACACGGGCCCCTCCGTCGGCCTCCTCCGAGAACTCCTCGGGAAGTCCCGGGCCGACAGCGAGCCCGAGGCGGCGCGCGAGCTCGTACGACAGTGTGGCGGCCTGCCCCTGGCCCTGCGCATCGCGAGCGCCCGGCTGCAGAGCCGCCCGTCGTGGACCCTGGCCTTCCTGGCCGGTCGGATGGCCGACGGCACGGGCGGCCTTGACGAGCTGAGGGCCGAGGACCGCAGCGTGGAGGCCGCCTTCCGGGTGTCGTACGACCAGCTCGGTCCGGAACTCCGGCGAGGTTTCCGGGCGTTGGGCACGGCCCCCACCGTCCGCTTCGACAGCACCACCCTCGCCACCATGCTCGGTGGCTCCCGCGAGGACGCCGAGGGAGTCCTGGAGGACCTGGTCGACGCGAGCCTGCTGCAACAGCCGCAACCCGGCCGATACCGGCTGCACGACCTCGTACGGGCTCATGCGCGACGCGTCGCCTCCAAGGCACCCGAGGAGGCCGCTGCGAACCGCGACGCCGTGCTGGACCTCTATACGGCGGCAGGCCGTATGGCCAGCGACTGGGGCCCCAACTGCTTCCCGCCCCTTGCCGGCACCGCCGGTCGAGCCGTACCTGCATCGTCTTTCACCAGTTGGCGGGAGGCCTCGGCATGGCTGGACGCGGCGGAGGGAGAGCTCGTCGACGTGGTGGCCCATGCCGCCGCCACCGGCCAGGACGACCACGCATGCCGGATCGCCGAAGCCCTGGTCGACCACTTGGCAGGCCAGGGGCACCACCACGAGTGCCGTACCACGCTCCAGGTCGCCCTGACCTGTGCTGACAGGGCCACCGACTCGCGGATGCCGGCCGCACTGCGCAACTGCATGGGCCTCGTCGACGTCTACCAGGGGCGGTTCCGGCAGGCGAGCGCCTGGTTCACCGAAGCCCTGCGGTACGGCCGCGCGTTGGGCGACCTGCGGGAAGAAGCCCGGGCTGTCGCCGGGACGGGCATCGTGCTGGGGCAGCTGGGGCACCCGGAGGAGGCGGTCACCCGGCTGAACAGGGCGGTGGAGCTGGCTGCCGAGGTCGGCGACGACTGGCTCACGGGGGTCTCGCACTGCAACCTCGGTTCCCTTCACCACCGGCAAGGACGGCACGAACAGGCGCTCACGCACTACGACACCGCCCTCGCACTCGCCGAGAAGAACGGCCGGCCCAGGACGATCAGCAGCACCCTGTGCTTCTCCGCCGAACTCGCACTCGCCCTCGGCAGGCACGCGGAGGCCGCGCACCTGCTACGGCGCGCCACCGAACTGGCCGGCGATGTCGAGGACCAGCCTCTGCGTACGACGGCCCTGTCGCAGCTCGCCGCCGCGGAGCACGACCGCGGCGATCTCCGCTCGGCCGTCGACCTCCACCACGACGCCCTGTCCACGCTCACCCCGCACACGAGCACATGGTTGGAGATGGGAGTCCGCATACGCCTTGGCAGCACCTACACAGCGATGGGACGCCGCGCCGAGGCACGACGGGAGTTCCGTACCGCCCTCTCCCTGCCCGGAGCGGGTGACCACCCCCGCGAGTACCGGATGGCACATGAAGGACTGAAAGCCACGGCTGCTCATGCCCCGCCGCTGGGACGAGGAGGAACTCGAGGAACGTCCGCAGGTGGACCGCAAGGAGGTCGGGCTCCCTCCGAATCCGGATGACGCCGACGGCTGAGGGATGGCGGGCACACCGGGCCGTGAGGTTCGGCTCATGGAGTCGTCGATGTCTGCCGTCCGCGAAGAGGACGATGCTGCCCGTTGTCTCGCTTGGCCGGGTCGCTTCGCCACGCCCCGCCGCGCGGAATGAACGCGCAGCCCACAGAACCCACGACGCCAAGTGTGTCTCCCACCGGGCAAGATGAGAGGCATGGTCAACGGAAACACGGGCTTCACACTGCCGCGGGGTGCGACAGGCTTCTTCGTACCCAAGGACGGCCCCCTTCCGGAAACCGACCTGAGGGCCTTCCGGACCGCTCTGTACGCCGCTGCCCGAGTCGTCGCAGGTCAAGTGGGTGAGATCGAGGGCCAGGAATACCCCCGGACCTTTCACACCGCGTCAGTCGTCGATCGCACCGGCGAGAGCGTCATCCTGTGCCACGCCCATCACCCCTGGATCGCCTTCGCACACGAACGCCGGAACTGGTACGCAGAGGAGTTCCTCCCCCCTCCACCCTGGGCCTCTACCTTCGCGGAAGCAGGCTTCCTGGTCCTGAGCAGCGAGCAGCTCGCCACACCTCTCTCCGACGTGGACACTTCGGTGCTGTCACAGGCCGAGTGGCGCGACATTCGCTCCTACGGCATCACCACGTTGGGCGGAACGCTCTTCAACGCATGGGCCTGACGACCAAGCAGAGTCGTTGCATGACAGGCTTACCAAGCCTCCCAGGAGGAGGTGTCGGAGGCGGGGAGGCACAGAGGGCTCCCGGCCTGCTGAGGTCACGGCCCCTTGTCTCGCCTAGGCCGAGGGGCGCACGCGCGAGGGGCGCGAAGGGGGCGGACATGGTCCGGTTGGAGAAGGCGCCGACGAGGGTGAGACCTACGTTCCGGCGGAGTGTGTGGACCACGCTCACCGGCTGGGGGGCGCTGCTCAGTGCCGCCGGGGCGGTCGGCTGCGCGCTGTGGGGCGTCGGCCGGTATCCGCCGCTGGTCACCGAGACGGGCCTGGCCGCGCTGAGCGTGATCTTCGCCACCGCCTGGATCGCAGCCTCCCGCCGGGCCCCGCGACGAACCGGGCTTCCTCCGGTCACAGGCCGCGCGTTGGTGTGGCTGGTCGCCTGGCTGGTGCCGCTGGCCACGCTGGCCTGCTTCAACCTCGGGTTCATGGTGTCTTCGGAGTACGGGCGGGAGACCGAGCGCCTGGAAGCGGCCCGGTACGGGCAGTATTCCGTCACCGTCGTCCGGCTCGCAGGAGCCCCGGTCCGCGGGCACAACGCCTCCGACGAGCCGGTGTACTTCGAAACCGACCTCGTCCTGCGTATCCCGTACGACAGTGGTCCGCGCGAGGTGACCATGCCCAGCATGTACACCCGCTACGACCCCCCGAAAGCGGGCATGAGGATCGACGTCTACTACGCGCCGGGCGACGCCCGCCCGGCCTCACCCGTCCTGGAGGACGGCCGCCGCTGGGGCACGGGCGTGATCGGCTCCCGCATGTTCCTCGTCACGGCCTTCCCGGTCCTTTTTGCAGGGGTCGTCCTGACAGGGGCACTCTCGTATGAAATGCCGGGCAGAGTACGGCGGTTCACCCCATCCGTACACCTCCCCGCCCTCGGCATCCTCCTTCTCGGTCTGCTCCTCCTCCTGCCGACAGCCCTGGGCTGGGAGGCCGGCGGCCTGGCCCGCCCGGCGGCCTTCCTGTCCTGCGTGACGCCCGGGGCCGCGCTGGCGTGGATCTGGCGCTCGTCCCTCTGACGGATCGCCTCCGGAGTGACGGACCGGCATCGGCTGCGGGACTGGACTGAGGCCGGCATCTGGCCACGCCCGCACGCCGCCCTACTGACCGAGCTGCACCGCGCCGTCCTGCTGGACCTGCACGTCGCTCCGCGAACGGCCCCCGGTCGCCGCGCCGCTCCCGCCCTGGCCCCCGGCCGGGGCTCTTGCGTGCTGTGGCCGACCGTCGGGCCACCATCCCGGGCGGCCGCACCCACCCGGGGCGGGGGAGAGGGTACTCGCCTCGCATCACCCCATGCCTCGCTCGGGAGATGGCGGTGGCTGTCTCCGCCACTGGGTGCTGGGCGTCTGTCCCGTCGCACGGCGGACGGCGCGGCGCAGGCTCCGAGCGTCGGCGTAGCCGCTGCTCGCCGCTATGGAGTCGAGCGTCTTGGGTGTGGTGCGGAGCAGGTGCTCGACGTGCGCGATGCGGGCGCTCTCGAGCTCTGCTCGCCAGGTGGTGCCGTGTTCCTCCAGGCGGCGCTGCAGTGTCCTGCCGCTGACAGCCATATGTCCGGCGTGTGCGGTGAGGGTCAGGTCGTGGGTGTTCTCCTCGACGGCACCCTTGAGCGTGGCGCGGAACAGATCGAGCCAGCCGCGCAGGGGAACGGCCTGGGCGAGGCTCTGCGCGGCGTGACCGCGCAGAAGGGCGGACAGCCCGGGTTGCGCGTACGGAGTCGGCGCCCGGAGGTCCGTGGAGCGGAAGGTGACGGAGCTGACGGTGTGTTCGAACTCGACACTCTGCGTGCCGTACAGGTCGGTCAGGACGGCGTGATGGCGGGGGGCTGGGGCGGCGAGGGCGACGCGGACCGGGACCAGGGGACGCCGGCTCGCCTCACTGAAGCGTTTCTGCAGGAGGCTGAGCGCGTAGCAGCGGATGGCGGAGGCGATGTCGTCGGCCAGGTCCGCGGCGTTACATGGCTGATGGTGATCTCACTTCCTCCGTCGGACACGAGAAGCGTCTCCGTTCCGATGTCCGCGACGGTCGCGAGGTAGTCCATCCCGTCGCGAAGTCCTTCGAGCGGTGTCGGAGCAGAGGTGAGCAGGTAGTCCCAGACGCCCAGGTGCCCGAGGGGGCTTCGGTGGGCCATGAATGCCGCCACGTCGGTCCAGGGGGCCCTGGTGGTCATCAGCTGCCACAGGCGCACATTGGTAGCCGCCGGCGTGCGGTAGCGGTCATCGTTCAGGTACTCGGGCGCCATCCCCAGGAGTTGAGCGAACGTGCTCGGCGGAACGCCGAGCAGGGTGGCGTTCCGCGCGTTCAGCCTGGTGAAGGCGGCCGGCGTCGTGCCCCGGTGGTCCCCAGAAGCTTCTGGCGCGAGAGGTCCTGTCGGTGACGTGTTCGGTCCTGGAGAGTGCAACCTGCGCATATATAGCGTCGTGCCTGTCTCTGTGCGGCTTGTTCCGGTCCTTGGGGTCGGCGGCTGGAGCCGCGCGGGGTGCCCAACACGGGCAGGGTGGTGAACCGGCGGCTCCGGCCGTACAACTGCCGGCTTCGCCGGCTTCGCTGCTCGCATGCGGAACCGTTGTCCGCGTGTGAGCGGCTGCTGTCGTCGTCGACCCGTGCGTGACGATGATTGTGTCGCGGCTCTCTGTGGATGTCTATGTTCATGGGCGACTTGATTGTTGACTCGGTTCACACCTGCCTTAGGTGACTTCAAGGGGAGGGTGAAAGGCGCGATGAGTGATCGCATAGCGAGACCCGGGTGGGCGGCAGGAGAAGACGCCGCAGAGAGTGGACGCTGACGTAGCGCTGCAGCGCCGTCCGTGGGTCACCCTCACAGCAGACCTTTGCCGGTGTGGTGGGACTCTGCACGGTGAATCGCCGAGACCCCCTGGCTGGAAAGCCCACTGATACAAGCCGGCCGGGGCATCGTGGGAGGAGCGCGCCTCGAGAGGGCCGACGCCCGGTACATGTGACGGGGTGTCGTGTCCTGCGCGCGAAGCACGCCGGGTCGCTTACGCGGCACGAGCCTTTCGAGTAGCAGCCATGCAGAGATGATGACGCCAGGTCCCGGGACAGTAGTCCATCGGGACGCGGGCATGGATCCGAGGGCCGTCTGAAGTGCGGACCTACCCGGTGCGTGGCTGCCTCGACCTCGCGGCGGAAGCGCGGAATCGCCGGTAATGCCTGCCACGAATCTCCTCCCGTGCGCTGATGGCGACCGGCCGCCGCCGGGCCGCGCGGAGCCGCGGACCACTTCCGCCTCGCGTGGCACGGCTCCTGTCCGGCAGAAACCCGTCAACGAAGGAATCAACATCATGGACGACCGCCTCGAACAAGCTGCCGGCGTCGCCGCAGACTCCCCGCTGGAGTGTGCGTACACCGTGGGCAGGAGTTCCGGCATCGCCGTCGCTGACCCCCGCCGTCGCACCTGCGGCGGCTGCGTACTCGCCCTGGAACGCCCGCCGGCCGGACCGGTACGCCATCCCCATCGTGCTGACCGTTCCCCCGAGACAGCGGAGTCCGGGCTCGGCGACCAACTGCCCTACACGTGCTCACCTGGAAAGACGGAGTCGACGACGGCGAGCTGCCCGGGGACGACGGCTACCACTGCGTCGACAGCGCTCATACGGCAGCGATGGACCGAAGATTCGGCGACCGGCGACCGGCTTCTGGGCGCAGTCATCCATGCTGCGACCGGAGGCCGACCACATTCTGCGCGGCTTGCCTGCCTCGGCGGGACTGTCTGGTCACCGGCCGGGGGAGTGGTGACCACCCCCCACCCCGGCCGCCAACGCCGGGACGGCGCCTGCCCCGCCGTCAACCCGGCCCCCGCAGCTTCGAGGAGAACCCTGTGAACACCTCCATTCAGCGCCCCGCCGCGGTCACCGCCCTCATCGACACCGACAGCACCCCCGCGCCGGCCGCGTACACCGCCACCGTCTACATGAACTCCGCCCGCCGCAGCTTCGAGGGCCACCAGCCCTGCCACCTGCTCGCCGAGGCCACCCGACCCGACGGCAGCCCTCTGTGCCTGGTCTTTTACGCCGGCGACCGCATCCGCGGGCACGAGACCGCCGCCGAAGCCGCCTTCGAAGTCGGTATCCATCAGGGCCAGGACGACAACGGTCAGACCTGGCCCGCCGATATCCGGTCCGTCTCCGTCGGTGACGTCATCAAGGTCACCAGCCCCGACCACTGGATCATCCACCTCCGCGTCGACTCCACCGGCTTCTCCGCCGTCCCCGAGCCCGCTCACCTGACCGGTATCGCCGGCCCCCGCGCCGTCGGCCGCCGCTGACCACCGCAGCCGCCGCCCCCTACGGACCCAGGGCCGACCGCATACCGCGCCCCGTCCAGCGAGCAGCCCCCGGCCCGGCGTGCTCCGCCCCGCGCCTGATGCCGGTACGGCAAGCGCGGTGCCGTGGCCGACTCAGGCCCGAGCCCTGTCCGCCGACGACCACGGGCACCGTCACCGCCGCTGGAGGGTTGACGCCTTTCCTCCAGGAACCGTCATTCCAGACCAGGACGATCACCACGACCATCACCGCGAACCCCAGGTACGGGCTGATCAGCCCCAGCACGGGGACGGCGAGGAGGAAAGAGATGCGGGCACGGATGGTCGGCCACCCGCGGTTGCGGGGAGCTGCCGGATCCGGCGACGGGTGGGAAGGGTTCGGGCGGGCGGTGCATGGGCAGTGCCTTCTCCGGCGCTGGGGCATGACGGCCCGTGAGGTTCCTCGGGAGGTGTGGCGAGCGACCGCATCGTACAGAGTGCGGGTGGCACCCGTCGCACGGCATCGATGCCCCCCCCGTCATAGGCCCGTCCGCGCTGGTCACATCAGGCACGGACCCCATACCGGCCCCGTCCCCGGGCAATTGCCGCTCGAACACCTCCCGGCCGCAGCGGACAGTTCCGCCTCGACGGTGACTGAGGTGTGCGTGACGCCATCGCGGAGGTACCGGCCGGTCACCCTCTCTATGCATGCCGACGGTGCCGGCGCGCAGGCCAGCCGCGAGGCCATCGGTCTCAGCGGGAGAGCCGGGCGAGCCTCATCTCAGACTTGCCCGTCCCGCCACCGGACGCAGGCGCCCGCCCGGGGCCCGTGTGGGTCCATCAGGGCCGGGTGGAAGCGACGCAGCCGGTCATCCAGTTCGAGAACTCGCCTCACGGTGTGCTGTGAGACCTGGGCCACCACCGCTCAAGATCTACTTCCGGCGCACGCGCTACTAGACTGTGCGACCGTCGGCCCCGAGCGGCGCGGGGCACCAGGGGGCGGGGAACAGGATGTCCGAAGAACGTCACATAGCGGGGATGCTCCAGCAGATCGCCCGTCAGCAGGACATCGTCGAAATCGCCCCCCAGGGCACCACTGCCAAGGCGGCCGCCCTGGCGCACGTGGCGGAGCAGTACGGCTACACGTACGGCCTGGCGTACAGGACCGGGTTCAAGAACTCCCTCGTCCAGGTCCGGATGTACCGGGACCCCCAGCCCGAGGCGCGCGTGCGCGAAGCGGCCACCATCACCGCCCATCCGCAGGCGGGCAGCGGCGGGACGGTGCCGGGGCTGGAGCAGGGCCGGCTGAAGCCGCTCCCCGAAGCGGTCGGCGCCGTGGCCGTGCTGAAGGACCTCATCTCCTTCGACGTCATGGCCCTGTACGTCGCCGACCGGGGCCAGAAGGTGAAGTGCTACCTCGCCTGCGTGGTCCTCACCGTCCTCCTGCTCATCGACAGGCCGCTGGTCGAAGCGGTCGCCTCCGGCGGGGCGGTCGCACTTCTCCTCACCGTGGCGTTCAAGGTGGGAGCCGTTCGCCGCAGGACGATCGCACAGCGTCTGACGGCCGCCGGGTTCCTCGTGGTGCGCGACGAACAGGGCCAGCGGTTTCTGCGCCCGAGGCAGTAGTCGTCCGGCCGTAGACCGCGGGGCCAGGCGGGGCCTCACACCGGCGGCAGCGACCGCCCCGGTCCCGACCGGGCATGGACTGGTAGGGACCGGGCCGCGGACCACCCGAGGGCAGACCGTCTCCTACGGCCCATCCGTGCCCAGCACCCGCCGTGCAGCCTCGATCAGCCCCTACTCGGACACCTTCGCCGACATCGCCCACACCCAGCCCTGGCAGATGCGCTCCGCGGTTCCCCTCCTGTCACTGCGGCGAGCCGACGCGGGCAACGGCCCCGTACGGCATGTGCGGCCACTCGTAGGTGTCTCAGGCCTCGGCTGAGTAGGCCAGGGGCCCGGCGGACAAGGTGAGTCACCGGGATGCGGCGTTGGACAGGCCGGGGGAGGCGGTGGGCTCGTAGGGTCGCGGTACATTTCCGACAGGACGGACGGTGTGGTGCCCTGGTGGCCCCGCGTTCTTCGCACGGCGCGGGGCCACAGCCATGCGCTGGCGTCTCGCCTGTTGTCAGGTACCGAGCCGCTTGCGGCGGTTGCTGCATTGTTCGATGCCGGTCTTGAGGGAGCCCCGGCAGCCGCGCTGGTGAAGAGGCGCTCCTGCACGTCCCTTCGCGTCACCGGCCGGGTCCACCGACGGCATGGCGAGGGCTTCCTTTTGTGACGGCTGGTGCGGTGATGCCCGGTGGGGGATCGACGCTTGCCACCTCCGCGAGATTCGTAGCCCTTCGTGGGCTAGAACAGGGTCGCCGTCTGCGTGATGGCGCCGGCCGGGATCGCAACAGCCCTGGCGGCGAACCGGTACGGCCGGGCGGGCCGACCGCGCTCATACCGGAGACGCTCCGGGCCAGGAACGGTAGCGGCCGGACGGGTCTCTCCGGTGATGGCCACCAGTTCGGCACGACGAGGCGGTGGCGTCGTCGTAAGCCCGAGCATCACACCGATGGGGAGATGTCCCCCTCGGGCGCTGCCACCGGAAGCAGCGCCGGCCGCTTGGCCTGGCGGCCGTCGCCGGAGGAGCGGCCACGAAGGCGGCGGCCGACCCAAGGGCCGAGGAAGGTGCCGGCCCAGCGCAGTTCGGCACCCGCGGTCCTCCAGACAGAGGTGTCCGTCCCCTCGGCGGGAAGGGGATGGGTCCACTTGTCGTCGCTGCCCGGCAGGCCGAGCGCCTGGGCCACGGCAGCCGCGATGCGCGTGTGGCCCAGCGGGCCGGCGTGCAGCCGGTCAGCACTCCACAACCGCGGATCGGTCGCCGCCGCGTGCGCGGCCGTCTCCGCCACCACCACGCCGTGGCGGTCGGCGGCCTCCCGGATGCGCGCGTTGAGCGCGAGAACACGGTGACCGATCGGGCGGGCCAGTGGCGTGATACGCCCGACATCGGGAAACATGAGGGTCGCGACGGTGGCGCCCTGCGCGGTGAGGGCGGCGAACATCGCTTCAACATGGTCGGCCACCTCATCGAGGTCGCAGCCCGGGCGCAACACGTCGTTGACCCCAGCCACCACGGTGGCAAGGTCGGGCCGCATCGCGAGAGCCGGAGCCAGTTGTTCGGCGTGCACCTGACCGGCTTTACGGCCGCGCACCGCGAGGTTGGCGTAAAGCAGGCCGGGGCTGTGGTGGGCGACCTGCTCGGCGAGCCGGTCCGCCCAGCCACGAAGGCCACGGTCGTCGTCGCCGTCCCCGAGTCCCTCGGTATGACTGTCGCCCAGGGCGACATAGCGCAGATACCCACTGCTGGACACGGGGCCGACCGCCTCTCGTCAACGCTGCTGATGGAAGTGGCGCACGGCCATATTGGGCAACTAGACACCTAGTCGCATTGTTGAGTATAGGGGGAGCTGTGGGTTCACCTGCCTACAACGCGTGGACACCTGGTCGGCGCGGTGGTGGTCTGCGTTCAGGGCGGTGGGGTGTCAGCCGTCCGTGGTGACGGTGTCCTCTTGAGGGGACGCGCTCGAGAGGGCTGGCGAGAAGGCCGGTCGGTGTCTCGTCAGGGCCTTCGGGAACGGCGAAACCGATCCGGGCCAGGTCATCGACGCGGACGCTTCCGTCCGCTTCCCACACCATGCGGCCGTCCTACTCCGGGCCTCGATCGGGTCGGGGGACCTCGGCCGGGTCGTGCTCGTCGCGGACCTCGCCCGCGATCTCCTCGACGACGCAACGTCGTCGAACGCTGCTTCAGCCGCCTCAAGCAGAACCGGGCCCTGGCCACCCGCTACGACCAGCGAGCCGCCCACTTCCAAGCCATGGTCACCCTCGCCTGCCTCCGACTCTGGCTCCCATGACTTTCCGGACACGCCCTGGCTCTGGGCCCTATTCGAAGAGGGACATCACCCCGAGCACCCAGAGCCACACGTGCCCCGCCACACCCACGAAAAGGCCACCGCCCAGCACGACACCGCGCAGCGTCCACACCTTGGTGTCCGGCGCGATCCACTCGCTCTCCCCGTAGGAGGCCGGGTCGTCCCAGTCGACCGGGCGCCCGAGCCGCTCGGCGCAGGCGGCACGCACCGCGACCAGCTGATCCTCGGCGAAGGTGGTGGCGGCCAGCGTCTCGGGCCCGCGCCAGGCGAGGGCCTTCATGCGCCGCTGGGGCGAGTGATACCGCGCCTCGAAGGCGGCTGTCTCCTCCGCGCACCGGTCCTCCTCGAGGTACAGCCACCGCCCCGCCTGCGCCGCGTCCCCGTACAGCCGGTAGATCTCGCCGAGCCGCCGGCGCAGCGTCAGGTCGTGCGGGAACGACGCGACCAGCCCACGCAGTCGCTGCCGGGCCATCGGTACCCGCCCGGCGGCGAGATCTGCTTCGACTCGGGCGAGGGTGTGCAACTGGGACATGGACACATGATCGAGCACTCGACCCCGAGGACTCGATCGGTTTTACCGCGGCACCGCCTCTGTGCCGTTACCGAGAACCCGGACGACTGGACCACCGCCCGCCCGGCGAGAGGGGGGACGGGCTGATGCGTCATGACGGGTGAAGGATGCGGCAACCCGCGGGCCCGTTCCTCACCGGGAAGCCCTCCGGCGAGAGGTGCGTAGGTCAGTTTCCGCCGTACTTGCGGTGGTAATCACCGTCGTTGTCGTAATTTCCGTCGTAATACTCGTCAGGGTTGCCGTAGTCACGGTGCCACTCGTCGTCATTGTCGTATTTTCCGTCGTAATAACTGTCATTGTCGCGAGGGGCGCGAGGGCGGCCACCTGCGGTGTTCGGGCCGTTGCCGGGCTCGGCGGTGTACGCGGGGCTGGTGGAGTCGAGCGGTGTGGGCGGTGTCGGGGCGGAGCTGTCCTCGGGCTCGGTGATCGAGGCGGTGTACGAGTCGGAAGGGCTCTCGTCGGGTTCGGGGGACAAGGTGACGGACGGCCCGGACGGGCTCGGGTCGGGCCCCTCGGCAGAGCTGACAGGGAAGGCCACGAGGACGCCGGCGATCACGAGACCGGCGACGAGGTAGAGGGCGGTGCCCGTGGGGGGCGTGCTCTCGGCTCTGTCGGTGTGCTTCACCGTTCCCGGTCGGAGGGGAGCAGCGGTGTGCCCGGGCAGGTCAACGGGTCGGGAGGCCGAGGTGCGCTCGGAGCGGTCGGCACGCTCGGACGGAGTGAGCCACCGCTGCACGGTGCCATTGGGATGTGTCCGCCGCGCACCGGTCCACGCGTGCACGGCTTCGCGGGAGTGCTGGCGGGTGGCGTCGAGTAGCGAATCGTCGTCGGCCGACGTGAGGGGCTTCCCGCACTTCGTGCACTGCCAGTCCATCGATCCCCCCGGTTCTGTTGGTGCCAGGCGAGCTTAGGGCGGGTGTGGGCTCCCCAGGTACCCCGTAGGGAAGTTGGGGTCGGCCTGGCTCGCTCGCCACCCGGTCGGTCGCCCGCAGGCTCTCCGTACGAGGCGGCGGTCTCGGCGGGAACCGCCCCGGCCCCGCGGGATGTCCAGCCTTCCGCTGCTCGAACCGGTACACGCTGTCCCCTATGGCGAACGGCAGCGCGTACGGATCACCGCCCCCCGGGGCGCGGTCAGCGAGAGGCGGCTCCGCTTCGCGCCCAGCGGGCCGTCCTGCCCTTCCCGGCCCGGCTCCCGAGCAGGGGGCACGGAGCGGGGGTACGGCCCGCCGGGCCGTACCCCCCGTTCCGGTCCGGGCAGCCTCGGTCACTCGCCGTCCTGTCGGCTGTCGTCGCGGATGGGACGCTCTGCCCGTGTGTGCCTGGCTTCGGTGACCGCCGTGACAAGGGTGAACGCGGCGGTCGCGGTGCCCGCGAGGCTGCCGACCAGCTCGATGAGAGAGATCCACTGGCTCATGATCCGTTTCCTGTCCTGAGAGAAGGGGAGGGCCGGCCGGCTCCGGTGACGGAACGAATCCTGCGCTTCGGCCGCGCCAGGGCGGCGCGATGTGCTGTCCTGTCTGCTAGAGGGGTGACGGACAGGGGGCTGACCAGCGGTTCGGCGGCGTCGACGCGCGCCGTCGTAAGACACCTGGTGGACACCTCAGGGGGCGGGGGAGGGGGCTCAGTTGGCGACGGGGAAGCCGACCGACCGGAGCCTGTGGCCCGAAACGGGACCCGTACGGAACCTGCTCCTGTTTCTCGACAAGGTGCGGGAGGGGAACGGTCGCGAAGGGCTGCGCGGCATCGCCGAGCGCATGCATCTCTCGCCGACAGCGGTCAACGAACTGCTCCGTGGTGTGCGCTTGCCGGTCGACCAGGCCCAGCTGACCAGTCTGGTAAGGGCTTTAGGTGGCGGCTCGGACGAAGTGGCCAAGGGACAGGAGCTCTACAGCAAGGCCCGGAACGGGCGGGTCCGCCGCACCCGCCCGGCCGTGTCCCTGTACACGGAGTACATTCGCCAGATCGCCCCAGCCGAGCTCCACGACCGCACCGCGGAACTCGGCGAGCTGGCCGCCTTCGGTTCCGGCGGCCCGACCGAGCACGCCTACCTGTGGTGGCAGGCCCCCGCCTGGGCCGGCAAGTCCGCCCTGATGTCGTGGTTCGCACTGCACCCACCGCCGAACGTCGACGTCGTCTCGTTCTTCGTGACCGCCCGGTTCGCCACCCACAACGACCGGTGGGCGTTCCTGGAAGTCGTCGCCGAACAGCTCGCCGCACTGGATGGAGCCCGGGTGCCTCTCCCGTCCCGTGAGCTGCGTGAGGCGCACGTGACGAGGCTTCTGGACGAGGCCGCGGCGACCCGCCTACGGCGCGGCCGTCGACTCGTCCTCCTCGTGGACGGGTTGGACGAGGACCAGGGCGTGTCAGGCGGTCCCGGGACGTACAGCATCGCCGCCCTGCTGCCCGCGCGCGTGCCGAAGGGCCTGCGGGTGGTGGTCGCGGGCCGCCCGCACCCGCCGATCCCGCACGATGTGCCCGACGACCACCCGCTGCGCCGAGGCGGAGTGGTCCGGCATCTCGCGCTCTCCCGGCACGCCCAAGTGGTCCGCACCGCCGCGGAGCGCGACCTGAAACGCCTGCTGCACGGCGACGCCGCCGGCCAGGACCTCCTCGGTCTGGTCACGGCGGCCGGTGGTGGCCTGACCAGGACGGACCTCGCCTCGCTCACCGGCCTCCCCGGCTACGAGGTCGAGGACAGACTCCACGCCGTGACGGGCCGGGCCTTCACCACCCGCCCCGGCCTGTGGCAGTCCGAGGAAGCCCCCGACCTCTACGCGCTCGCCCACGAAGAACTCCAGGTCATGTCGAAGGCCGCGTTCGGCGCGGCCGGGCTCCTCCGCCACCGTCGGCGCCTCCAGGCCTGGGCCGAGACCTACCGGCAGCGCGACTGGCCCGCGGACACCCCCGAGTACCTGCTCACCGACTACCACGGGATGCTGCGGGCAGCGGCCGGTGAATCCGGCACCGGCGCGGCAGAGGCGGAAGCCGACATGCTCCGCTGCGCCTCCGACGCCGCCCGCCACAACCGGCAGCTCGACCTCTCAGGCGGGGACGCCGCCGCGTTCGCCGAGATCGCCACGGCACAGGACTTCCTTCTCGGACGGGACCACCCCGACCTCACGCGGATGCTGCGCCTGTCCATCCACCGCAACGAACTGGCGGAACGCAACACCGCCATGCCCGACTGCCTGCCCGCCGCCTGGGCGGTACTGGGACAGCCCCACCGGGCCGAGGCGATCGCCCGGTCCGCTTCGGACAGGTTCTCGCAAAGACGGGCACTCCTCTCCCTGGTGGAAGGCCTCGCCGAGGCCGGTGACCCCACCGGCGCCGAAGAGATCGCCCGCGGCTTCCCCCGGCCCGAGGAACGCGACGAGGCGATGGCCGCGCTCGCCCGCGGAACCGCGCGGGCCGGCGACGTGGAGCGGGCGGAACACGTGGCCGCCGGCATCGCTCACTCCGTCTACCGGACCACCGCCCTGGCCGATGTGGCCCGGGTGGCCGCTACCGACGGGGAGAGCGGCCGGACGAAGGCGAAGGCCCTGGCCGATTCCATCGAGGAGACAGCCCTCGGACTCCAGGACGGCTACCAGCGGGCACTCGTGTGGTGCGAACTGGCAGAGGTGCATGCCGCGACCGGCGACGAAGCCCGCGTCCTCGCGGCCACCGCCGAAGCGGAACGAGCCGTCCGCGCCCAGCCCGAGGAGACCCCCTGGCACCTCGCCTACGCCCGACTCGTACGAACCTCCGCCGCCGTCGGCGATCTCCCCAGGGCCCTCCGTATCACGGCGGCGTTCGGCGACTGGAAGTACCGGCGCGAGGACATGCTGGCCGGACTGGCCAAAGGCCTCGCCGCCGCCGGCGACTTCGACGGCGCCCGGACAGTCCTGGACGCCATCGACCCACCAGCCCCGGCTGGTACGGAGCCCCCCGAGGAAGAGTCGGAGGAGGTGAGCGCCCTGGCAGATGCGTTCCGGAAGGCAGCGGTGGCCGGCGTGACCCTGGATCTCGCCGTCGCCCTCGCCGCCGCCGGCGACCACGACCAGGCGGTGAGCCTCGCCCGCGCCCTCCCCAACCCCGCCGCCCGCGCCGAAGTACTGGCCTCGCTGGCCCGGGAACTCGCCGTCGTGGATAGGGCGAGAGCGACATCATGGGCGAAGGAGGCCGAGAACGCGGCCAGGGGCGGCACGGCCTCCAGCTCCCGGGCCAGGGACATGGCGACGATGGTCCGAGGCCTCGCCCGGGTCGGAGACCACGAAGCCGCCGAAACCCTGGCCCGCCGCGTCACCGACACGTACCAGCAGCTCACTGCCCTCGCCGTGGTGGCCCGTGAGCGACGAGACGCGGGAGAACACGAGGGAGGCATCGCCCTCGCCCGTATGGCCGTCAGCAGGACCGGCGACATCACATCGACCCACTACCAAGGGGTCGCCCTGACCGCCCTCGCGGAGGTCCTGACCGAGGCAGGCGACTGGGCCAGCGCCGAGCTGGCGGTCCGGCACATCGCCGACCACGAACAACGGGCCCTGGCACTGGTCACGTTGGCCAAGGCCACCCTCCGGCCGCACAGGGTGCCCGAAGAATCCGCGGGTGCGGCCCGCCGCACCGCCTTGCTCGCCGAGGACGCCGAACACCTGGCTCAGCAGGTCGAGGGAGGGGAGCAGCGGTGTCGGGTGCTCACCGCTCTGGCCGGCCTCGCGGCCATCAGGGGCGACCTCGCCCACGCCATGGCCCTGGCCCGACGGACCGAGCGGCTCGCCCGCACCATCGAGGACAATCCGCCGGACCAGCAGCTGGCGCGCCGCGCACGGGCCCTGGTGTGCCTCGGTGAGGTCCTGGCCGAGCACGGGATGTCCGACTGGGCCCGAGAGCTGGCCGAAGAAGCCGAAGAGCTCGCCCACGAGATCCACTTCGTGTTGAGCATGGCACTCGAACTGTCCTGTGCGGCGAACCTGTACACGGCCCTCGGTGACCACGACCGCGCGGATGCGGCCATCGCGGCGATCCCCGACCTCACGGAGCGCGCCAAGGCGTGCGCCCAGGCCATCGGCCCTGCCGCGGCCGGGCAGGCCAGTGCCGCTCGGGGCGGGCCGGGGAGCGCGAGCGGCCCCGGCATCCGCGACCGGGTGGCGGAGCTGGCCACCGCGGCGGAGACACTGATCGACCGGATGCACGCCCCGCACTCCCGCGTGAAGGCACTCGCGGAACTCGCCGCTGCGTTGGGGAAGGCCGGCGCCGTCGACCGGGCGTCCGCACGCGTCGCGGACGCGGAGCCACTGGTCCGCTTCCTCGACCAGGAACTGGCGCAGGCGATCACCCTGGCGAGCCTCTCCGACGTTGCCACCCCACCGCAGCGCGCACGCCTGCTCGCCCAGGCTCTGGCCGTCGGCCCGTGGCAGAGCGTTGTGGACCGCCTGGCGAGTGTCGCCCCGGACGCCGTCCGCACGGCAGCCGTCGAACTGTTCGGGTGACCGGAGCGGCGCCCCGGGGCCCGCCTGAAGACGCCGCCTCAGGAGGTGGTGAAGAGGGTCTCCTCCACCTCGTCGAGGACGAATCCGTTGTCGAGGCGGACGCGGACGGTGACGCCGGGCCTCTGCTGCTCGTACGCGGTCCACGCCGGCTCCAGGGATCCGACCTGGTCTTCGAGCTGCTTCCTGCTCCCCGGTGGCATCTGGGGACCGAAGTCGTCGAGGAGCGACTTGAGCCGTACGTACTCACGTACCTCATGGCTCTCCACCCGCGGCTGTTGATCGACCCGCTCGACAGTGCCCTCGGTGCCCGCTGCCAGGGACAGCAGCCCGACGACAGGCGTCGTCGCCGCCGGGGTGTCCCCGGTCAGCGAGAGCGACCCGTGCAGTCCGAGGTCGGCCGCCAGCCTCACCCGCTGGCCGTCCTTGAGCGCCATCGGCCACTCCCTCTCTTCGGTGGGTTCCGGTCGGGGCCGCCCGCGCGTCGGCCCCGGTCGGTTCCATTATCCGGTCCACGGTCGGTTCGCCGATCCCTTCCACGGCAGGATCGGGTCTCCGGTCCGCCGCGGGCACCGCACGGCCGGCGGCCTCCGTCGTGCGGTGCCCGCGCGGGGGCGTCAGGGCAGCCTGACCTCGCCCTGGTTCAGTACTCGGGGGTGGAAATACGCCGCCTGGATCTCGGCGTTGGTGTTGTTTCCGCGCAGATGCTCGGACCACATCATGAACCACGACCACTGGGTCTGACTGTTCAGCAGTGCGGAGGTCGGCATTTTGCCCATTTCCGCAATGGCCATGGGTTTCGTCCCCGCGATGGTCCGCATCTGCTGGTAGTCGGCGGAGCTGGGATGGTTCTTGTACCAGACGTCCAGCGAGACGACGTCCGCGTACTGATTGCCCGGATAGTAGGTGCTCCAGCCGCCGGCCGGATTGTCCTGCACGTTCCAGACCCAGATCAGATTGTCCAGACCCTTCGTCCCGGCGAGGTAGTCGCGGGTGATCTGGTACAGGCGCGCACTGCCGTTCGCTCCCGGCCGGTTTCCCCACCAGTTCCACGCTTCGTTCATCTCGTGCAGCGGCCGGAAGAGGACCGGAACGCCCGCGTTCTTCAGCTGCTGGAGGTAGGGGACGACCTCGTCGAGCCGCCGCTTCCAGGCGTTGTTCAGGGCGCTTCCCTCGGTGAGGAGCTGCGAGAACTGCGCGTTCGTGATGGTCGACTTCACGCCGCCCTCGAACGCACAGGTGCTTCCACCGGTCGGCGGGCAGACGTGCCACGTGAGGCTGACCAGGGAGCCGTTCGCCCACTCGGTCTTCGCCTGGTCGATCACGCGCTGGCGGTTGGCCACGTCCGTGGCGGTGAACATCAGGTCGCCGCCCCACAGGCCGGGATACTGCCCCGTCACGTCCTTCACCTGCTGGGTGTACTGGCCGGGGGCGGAAGCGGGCTCCTTGTTGTGCTGACCGGAGACGATGCTGTTCCCGGTAATGGAGCGCAGATAGTTCAGTACATTCTGTTTCGGGGTCGCGGGAAATGCCTGCGCGCTATGTGCCGCGGGCCAGACGAAGATCGCCGCGGTGACGGCCGCGGCAGTCACGGCAGAGGTGACGCAGTGCCGGATCGTTCTCATGGGCGTCCCAGCTCTCGTGGTCGAACGGAATCTGTTTCGCCCTTAAAGTGGCCGCCGCGTCGTCGGCCGTCAATGGACCGGTTCGTCTTCCGTGACCGCCCGCGATTCTTTTACTCAACTTTTCCTGAACCCCGCCGAGAAGCTGCTCGCTTATCCCTCATAGGCGTTTTATGCGATCCGGGAACGAGTGGGCGGTCAGGCGTAGTGGCGGTAGACGGCCTGAGCGACGCACACCGGCTTGTCGCCGCCCTCGACCTCGACGGTGAACGTCAGCGGCATCTGCACGCCGTTGCCCCTGACCTCCTCCACCGCGCCGACGGCGCCGTGGAGCCGGATCCTCGCGCCGACCGGTACGGGGCTGGGGAAACGGACCTTGTCCAGGCCGTAGTTGACGCTCATCGAGGTGCCGGTGATGGTGAGCAGCCGGCCGAAGAGGGGGATGACGAGGGAGAGGGTCAGGTAGCCGTGTGCGATCGGGCCGCCGAAGGGACCGTCCTTGGCCTTCTCGGGGTCGGTGTGGATCCACTGGTGGTCGTCGGTGGCGTCGGCGAAGGTGTTCACCCGGTCCTGGGTGATCTCGATCCATTCGGTGCGGCCGAGGTCGGCTCCAGTGAGGGCCATGAGTCCGTCGAGGCCGTTGACGATCGTGGGCATGAGGGTTCCTTTCAAGGGCAGGGCGGTGGCGATGGCAGGGGAAACGGGGAGCGTCGCCTCCGAGAGGGCGCTGCGGACGCGCCCGTCACGGGTGGTGGCGCTCGGCGGTCCCGGGTGCGTGGGTGGCGCGTACGGCCGGCTTGACGATCTTTCCGGTGGCCGTCCGGGGGAGTGACGCGGTCACGACGAGGGACTTGGGGATCTTGTACTTGGCCAGGCGGCCGTGCAGGTGGCCGAGGATGTCGTCCTCCCCGGCGCGAGCGCCGGGGGTGAGGACGACGACGGCGCGGCCCACCTCACCCCAGAGCGGATCGGGCACGCCGATGACCGCGCATTCGGCGACGGCGGGGTGGGTGAGGAGCACGTCCTCCACCTCGGCCGGGTAGACGTTCTCCCCGCCCGAGACGTACATGTCCTTGACCCGGTCGACGATGTAGGCGTAGCCGTCGTCGTCCGTGCGGGCGATGTCGCCGGTGCGCAGCCATCGGCCGTCGGCGAAGGCGGCCTCGGTCTCTTCGGCCCGGCCCCAGTAGCCGCTCATCACATGGGGGCCGTGGACGAGGATCTCGCCGCGCTGTCCGGGGCCTGCGTCGCTGCCGTCCGGCAGCACGACACGGGTGTCGGTGAAGAAGTGCGGCACGCCGGCGGAGCCCGCCTTGGCCGCGGCCTGCTCCCGGTCCAGGAAGAGGACCCCGGGCGATGCTTCGGTCATGCCGTACCCCTGGCTGAAGGCCAGGCCGCGGGCCAGGTACGCGGCGATGGTGCGCGCGGGCACGGGGGCGCCGCCGCAGTTGAGGGTGCGCAGGCTGGACAGGTCGGTGGTCTTCCAGCGCGGCCGGGCGGCCATGGCGTCGAACATCGTGGGGACGCCGAAGAGGTACGTCACTCCCAGGTCCTCGACGAGTTCCAGGACCCGTTCGGCGTCGAAGGCGCCGAGGAGGACCACCCGGCCGCCCTTGAGCAGGGTCGGCAGGCACGTCATGTTGAGGGCGGCGGTGTGGAACAGCGGCGCCACGACGAGGGTGACCTCGTCGCCGGAGAGGTCGGTGTCGACGAGGACGTTGACGCTGTTCCACGTGATGTTGGCATGGGAGAGGACGGCGCCCTTGGGGCGGCCCGTGGTCCCGGAGGTGTACATGATCATGCATGGGTCCTCGGGCGCCACGATCTCGTCCAGCGGGCCGGTCCCGGCGCCGGCGAGCAGATCCTCGTAGTCGAAGGCGTCTTCGATGCCGGGCGGGTCGGGCGAGTCGTCGGGGCGGGGGAGCACGATGCGGTGCCGCACGCCCGCCTGGGCCGTCGCGGCACGGGCCGCCTCGGCCGGGCCGGCCGCGTGGACGAGTACGGTGCTGCCCGAGTCGGCCAGGTTGTACGCCAACTCCGGCACCGTCAGGCGGGTGTTGAGGGGGACGAAGACCGCCCCCAGGGCTCCGGCGGCGAACAGGGTCTCCAGGAAGGCAGGGTGGTTGGGGCCGAGGTAGGCGACCCGGTCGCCCCGCGCCACACCCAGCCCGCGCAGGGCGTGGGCCAGGCGCAGGACCCGGGCGTGCAGCTCACGGTAGGTCCAGGCGCGGTCCTCATGGACGACGGCGACGCGATCGGGGGTCTTTCGGGCCCGGCGGGCCGGCCAGGAGCCGATGCCTTGGTTCAACACGGCGTCTCCTTCAGTCGGTGGTCGGTCCCCTGGGTCAGGTCGTGGTCAGACCGAGCAGGCGGGCGGCGTTCTCCTTGAGGATCTTCGGCCGGACCTCGGGCCTGATGTCGAGCCTCGCGAAGTCGGCGAGCCACCGGTCCGGGGTGATGACGGGGTAGTCGGAGCCGAAGAGCACCTTGTCCTTGAGCAGGGTGTTGGCGTACCGGACGAGCTGCGGAGGGAAGTACTTCGGAGACCAGCCGGACAGGTCGATGTACACGTGCGGCTTGTGGGTGGCCACCGCCAGTGCCTCGTCCTGCCAGGGGAAGGACGGGTGCGCCAGGATGATCCGCAGGTCGGGGAAGTCGACGGCCACGTCGTCGACCAGCATTGGGTTCGAGTACTTCAGCCGGATGCCGCCCCCGCCCGGGACGCCGGCGCCGATGCCGGTCTGGCCGGTGTGGAAGAGCGCGGGCACGCCGAGCTCCTCGATCGCCTCGTACAAGGGGTAGGCGAGCGGGTCGTTGGGGGAGAACGCCTGGATGCTGGGGTGGAACTTGAAGCCGCGGACGCCGTACTCCTCGACCAGACGCCGGGCCTCGCGCACGCCCGCCCGGCCCTTGTGCGGGTCGACGCTGGCGAAGGGGATCAGGGCGTCGGCGTGGGCGGCGCAGCTCTCGGCGATCTCCTCGTTGGAGATCCGCGGGTGGCCGGTGGCGTGTTCGGCGTCGACGGTGAAGACGACCGCGGCCATGTGGCGCTCGCGGTAGTGCTCGGCCATCTCCGCGATGGTCGGCTGCCGGTGTCCGTGGGCCTTGAAGTACTCCTCGGAGGCGCCGAACAGCTCGGGGCTCAGGGCTCCGTGGCCGTCCTTGGAGATCTCCGCATGCGTGTGCACGTCGATGGCGGTGAGCCGGTCGATGTCGAGCGTCAGGCCGCTCATGTCATGCCTCCGGGGCCTGCGGCGCGGGGATGCCGTACGTCTCCGGCTCGGCTCCGACGCCGCCCGCCCACTCGGCGGAGATGGCGTCGGCGCTCCAGCCTCCGTCGGAGAAGGCGACCGCCTTCTCCTTGGGGTGCGCCCACAGGGCCAGCCGGTCGCCGCCGATGCCGATCGCCTGCCCGGTGACTCCGTCGGAGTCGTCCGAGGCCAGGAAGGTGATCAGGGCGGCGACGTCCTCGACGGTGCCGAGACCCTCGTCCTTGCGCAGCCAGTCCGGCAGTGGCTTGCCGGTGCGCTCGGACTCCTCGATGACCGGGGCGAAGGCCGGGATGGTCCGGGTCATCTCGGTGGCGGCGACGGGAACGACGGCGTTGACGGTGATGCCGGCGCGGCCGAGTTCCATGGCCCAGGTGCGGGCCATGGCGACGATGCCGGCCTTCGCGGCGGCGTAGTTGGTCTGGCCGAAGTTGCCGCGCTGGCCCGCGGGGGAGGAGACCAGGACCAGGCGTCCTCCGGTGCCCTGCTCGCGCATGCGGACGGCGGCGGCCCGGGCGCACGTGAAGGTGCCGCGCAGGTGGACGCGGACGACGTCGTCGAAGTCGTCGTCGGTCATCTTCCACAGCACGCGGTCGCGCAGGATGCCGGCGTTGGTGACGAGCACGTCCAGACGCCCGAACCGCTCGACCGCCGTGTCCACGAGCTTCCGCGCCGACGCGCTGTCGCCGACCGCCGCGACGACACCGGTCGCCGTGCCGCCCTCGGACGTGATCGAGGCGACGGCGGCGTCGACGGCGGCCTGGTCGACGTCGTTGACGACCACGGCGGCGCCGGCCGCGGCGAGGGCCTGTGCGTAGGCCAGTCCGAGACCGCGTCCGCTGCCGGTGACGACGGCGGCCTTGCCCTGAAGGTTCATGAGAGGTGCCTCTCGTACGGAGGGGGAGGTATGCCGAAGCGCCGGCGCGGGCCGGGATCGACAGGAATCCTGATGAACATCAGTCTGGGTAATCAACAGGATTCCTGTCAATGCCATAGGGTGAGGAGGTGCCGCCACCCCGGTGGCGCCGACCGCGGGGAGCCCAGGCGGCACCCGCCCGAACCTCATCAGGGAGGACGAACGTGAGCACCTCGCTGCTCTATCTGGTCAAGAGGACGGAGCTGGCGGTGCGCGCCCGCCTGGAGGAGCTGCTCAAGCCCGCCGGGATCACGGCGTTGCAGTACACCGCCCTGACGGTGCTGGAGCGCCGCGACGGCGTCTCCGCCGCCCAGCTCGCCCGCGACTCCTTCGTCACCGCCCAGTCGATGGCCGACATGGTCCGGGCGCTGGAGGGCCGCGACCTGATCCGTCGCGAGCCCAACCCCGCCAACCGTCGCGAACGCCTCATCCTGCTCGCCGAACCGGGGCGGCGGCTGCTCGCCGAGTACGCCGGGCCCGCCCGCGCGCTGGAGGAGCGCATGGTCGCCGACCTGAGCGCCGAGCAGGTCGGGGTACTGCGGGAAGCGCTGGTCGCGGCGTGGCGATCCCTCTCCTGAGTGGGATCGCGGCCGCCGCGTCACGGCCCGCGCGCGATGCGCGGCCCGTGAGCGAGCCTTCCGTCAGGCGAGTGCGTACATACGGATGATCACGGCGCTGTCACCGTCCGGGCGGGCGAGGCCGACGAAGACCGTCTCCGCGAGCCAGCGGTGGGCGGAGGCGTCCGTGCGGAAGACCGGCGAGGTGCGGTAGTAGTGCCCCGCCTCGGAGACCTGCACCTCTCCGTCGAACTGGTCCGGGGCGTCGACGGCGGGGTGGTAGTAGCCGCGGTTGACGATGTCGATCACGGCTCCGTCCTCCGCCCGGAGCAGATAGCGGGCTTCCAGCTCGCACACCTCCCCGCGCGTGCTGCTCCAGTCGCCTCCGCCGGGCAGGACCGTCCCGCGCAGGCGGGGCCCGTCCACGGTGCCTCCCGTGATGGGGGTGAACTCGGTGATCTCCCCGTCACCGTTGCCGATGTGCAGTGTGCCGGACACTTCGGCGCGGATCTCGAACGCGAACTCGAGGGCGGGCGTGAAGGGCATGGCGGTTCTCCGCTTCTGTGGGAAAGGGCGGCGTGCTCGCGCGGCGCGATCAGCCCGTCCTCGCCGCAGGGGCGGGGACGGGCCGCCGCTCGGCCCGGAACGCGGGCGGGGCGGCGCACACCGTGAGGCCGCGAGGCATCGTCGCCGGTCGGGTGAGCCCTGGCGCGGAGGGTTCCGGGAAGACGCAAGCCCCGGTCCGCGCGAGACGGTCTCGTCTGGCTCTTGACGCCCTAGCTCACCAGATGCAAGCGTGACATGCAACAACGTTATATGACGTTCGTTTACGACGGCTCGTCGGCGTGTCTCATCCCCCATGTCATTCCCCCCATGTCGAGCGTCCCCTCCTCCTCCCTCCCCTCGGCAAGGAGCATCAGCTATGGCTGCGAAGAAAACGGTGCTGACGGTGCTCACGAGCGTGGGACTGCTGGCCGCCACGGCCTGCACCAGCCCGTCGAACGGAAACAGCGCCACACCCAGGCCGGAGGATCTGACCACCACCACGGCCCCCGGCACGTCCGAAGTGGACCGGGTCACCTGGGCCCTGCCCTACGGCGAGCCGACGACCCTGGACCCCGCGAAGATCGGCGACTACTCGCCCCAGACCGTCGAAGCCAACCTCTGCGACACCCTGACCCGGATGAACGCCGACTTCTCCCTGAGTCCCGGCCTCGCCCGTAAGGTCACCTGGACCGACGACCGGACCCTCGTCCTCGACCTCCGTCCGGACGTCACGTTCTGGGACGGCTCGCCCATGACGCCCGACGACGTGATCCACAGCCTGCAGCGACAGCGGGACCCCAGGACGCAGGGCCTGTACGGGAACCACCTGTCCGCCGTGACCTCCGTCAAGGCCACCGGCCCCCACCAGGTGACCCTGAGCACCAAGGGGTACGACCAGACACTCCCCAAGGCACTGTCCACGTCGTTCGGCGCGGTCAACCAGAAGGCGTACACCGAGAGGGCCGGCTCCGCGTACGGCACCACCAGAGGCGGCCTGATGTGCACCGGGCCGTTCAAACTGGGCCCCTGGAAGTCCGGCAGCACCCTCACCCTCGTGCGCAACGACGCCTACTGGGATCCCCAGCTGAAGCCGAAGGCCAAGCAGGTCGAGTTCCGGTTCATCACCAACAACAACACACTGACCAGCGCCCTCCTGTCCGGCGAGGTGGACGGCACCTACGAACTGCCGCCCAGCAGCGCCACCGCGCTCGGCAAGGCCGGCAACGGCGCGGTTCACCTCGGCCCGTCGACCCAGAACGTGCTCCTGATCCCCGCCCACGCCGAGACGCCCGCGGCCGACCGCCGGCTTCTGGACGCCCTGTCCCTGGTCGTCGACCGTGACGCCCTGATCAAGAACGTCTTCGGCGGTGCCGCCACCACCCTGAAATCCCTCGTCCCACCGCTGACCTGGCAGGGGGACAAGGCCGCCGCCCAGTACGACGCCGCCTACGCCGCGCTGCCCGACGTCCCCGAGCCGGACGAGGAGAAGGCGAGGAAGCTGGTCGCACAGGCCCGCCCGGTCTCCCGTCCGCTCGTGGCCGCCATCCCCGCGGGCGACCAGCGCGGACTGCAGGCGCTGACCTTCATCCAGGCCGCGGCCGGGAAGATCGGCGTCGACATCGAGATCAAGCAGCTCCAGCCCACCGAGATGTCCTCGCTCTTCTACGACCCCTCGGTCCGCAAGGGCCTCGACCTCATCCTCACCTTCGGCTACGTGACGATGCCCGACCCGTCCTCCTACGTGGCCGAGAGCGTCACCCCCCGTGGCATCTTCAACTGGACGGGTTACGACAACCCCGAGGTCAGCCGGCTGCTCGACCGGGCCCGCGCTTCCTCCGACCCCGCGGCTTCGGCCAAGGCGTACGCCGAGGCCCAGGCCCTCTTCACCCCCACCACCCCGGCGGTGTTCCTCGCCACCACGCACGAGCGGATGTTCATGAACAAGCGGATCAGCGGCGCGCCGACCTCCTTCGCGTACATGGGCATGCCGTGGGCCGCCTACATCGGCGGCACCGAGAAGTGACCGCCACCCCTTCGAATCAGGAGACGACGATGACCGACACCACCGGCGACAGGCCGCTGTGGGACCACTCGGCCGCCGAACTGGCCGCCGGCATCCGCGCGAAGGCGTTCTCGGCGACCGAGGTCGCCGAGGCGTTCCTCGCCCGCGTCGAGGAGACCAACCCGGCGCTCAACGCCCTCGTGGACATCCGGCCGGAGGACGCCCTGGCCCAGGCCGCCGCCGCCGACGCGGCGGTCGCGGCCGGCGGAGAACTGCCCCCGCTGCTCGGCGTCCCGGTCTCCACCAAGATCAACACCTCGCAGCGCGGATACGCCACGTCGCACGGCATCCCCGCCTGGGCCGGCGCGATCGCCCAGGACGACGCGGTCTGCATCGCCGGCCTCCGCGACGCGGGCGCGACCCTGCTGGGCCGCAGCAACAGCCCGGCCTTCTCCGTGCGCTGGTTCACCGGCAACGACCTGCACGGAAAGACCCTCAACCCGTGGGATCCCGGCCACACTCCGGGCGGCTCCTCCGGAGGCGCGGCCGCGTCGGTCGCCGCCGGCATGACGCCCATCGCACAGGGCAACGACATCGGCGGTTCCGTCCGCTTCCCCGCCTACTGCTGCGGAGCCGTCGGCCTGCGCCCCACCATGGGACTCGTCTCCGGGGTGGAGCCGCGCGGCGCCGAGGAGTTCGACAGCCCGCTGTCCTTCCAGACCATGGCGGTCCACGGCACGCTGGGCTGGACCGTCGACGACGTCCGGCTCGGTCTGCACGCCATGATCAGCCCCGACCTGAACGACCCCGTCGGCCTCCCCGTGCGCCCGCCGCTGGGCGAGCCCCGCCGCGTCAAGGTCGCGGTCGTCCGCGACGCCGGAGGCGTGAAGCCGCATCCCGCCGTCGACGCCGCCGTCGACGACGCGGCCCGCTGGCTCAGCGACGCCGGCCACGAGGTCGAGGAGGTCGACCTTCCCCTCCTCGGTGAGGCCGCCCGGCTGTGGTCGCTCCTGCTCTACCAGGAGCTGAAGACGATGATGTCCGAGATCGAGATGTTCGGCGACGACACCGTACGCGTCTCCCTCGCCGCCTCGTTCGCCGCCGCCGCCGAGACCTGGGGTGAGCAGCCCACCCTCACCGACTACATCCGGGGCTACGCCCGCCGCGGCACCCTCATCGGCCGCCTCCAGCGGTTCCTGGGCCACGACCGGATCGTCCTGACGCCCGTCTGCGCCGAGCCGCCCTTCGAGCAGGACGCCGACCTCGCGGGCGACGCCCGCGTGGGCGAAGTGCTGGCCGCGCAGTGGCCGATGCAGGCCGTGCCCGTGCTCGGCTTCCCGGCCGTCTCCGTGCCCACCGGCCTGCGCGACGGACTGCCCTCCGGCGTGCAGCTGATCGGCGGACGCTTCCAGGAGGACCTGCTGCTCCACGTCGCCACGGCGATCGAGACCCGGGCCACGCGCACCCGGCCGACCCTCTCCTGGGCGCAGACCGGCTGATCGCCCGTCGGCCGGCCCCTCGACGGCGTGCCCCGGCGGTCTCGATCCGACCGCCGGGGCACGCCGTTGGTCTTCCCTCCCGCGGATCGTGGCGGCCTCGCCCGAAATCCGTTCGCCCCGTGATCACTCGCGCGGGCACAATCACCCGACGCACCTTCCCCCGCTGCTGGCGGCTGTCGAGCGCGGCGACGACGTCGCGGTGTTCGAGCTCCTGGACGACGTAACCGCGGACGAACTCGCCGCGGCGACCCTTCGGCGGACATCCGGGTGGTCGACGTGGCGGGCCGGCGGGCGAGAGGCGCTGGTCATGCAGCCGCGGGGCAGGCCGGTCGGGGTGCACCAGGTACTCGGGGAGGCCGAGCAGGCCGCCGTGCGTCAGGCGGTTCTCGACCATCGCCCGTGCGACGTGGGCCTGGGCGGGCACCTGTGGACGCGGCGGCTGGTGGGCGAGCGGATCGCGAAGCTGTACCGGGTGAGCTGACCGTTTCACCGCCGAGGTGATGTGTCGCTTCCTGGACCGGCTGGCCGGCCACTTCGACCACAAGGTCCACCTCGCCGTCGACGGGCACTCCGCCCACCGGTCCAAGAAGGTCCGCGACTGGCTCGCCGCCCACCCCGACGACGTCGAGCTGCACTTCCTCCCCGCCTACTCACCCGAGCTGAACCCCGACGAGCTGGTCAACGCCGACCTCAAGCACAGCCTGCCCCGGCAGCACCGAGCCCGCGATCAAGCCGAACTCGCCGCCGGTACCAGCCGCTTCCTCCGCCGGCGCCAGCGCCAGCCGCACATAGTCCGCGGCTACTTCGGCGGCCCACACGTCCGCTACGTCCTGGACGAGGACCCCATGAGTTTCTGATCAACACGCTGTGGCCCACGGCCACCGGCTGATCTTCGTTTGTCGACACAACTCACGATGATCAACGGTGGCCGTCCTCATCGGAGACCGACCCCACTCGGCACGATCAAGGCGGGCGTCAGAGCGGCTGTCCGCTGTCAGAGGGTGGCAGCACGCAATGCGATCAGGGCGACGGAGGCCATGGTGAGGACATCCGCCGGAGACGCGCCCTTGCGGTCGCCGACGCGCAGGTGGAAGGCGACCGCCCCAGCGAAATAGAGCGCCAGGCCGATCGCGGCGGCGATTCCGACGGGTCCCCACCAGAGTCCGGCGATCACGCCGGCCGCGCCCGAGATCTGAGCGCCGATCAGGAAAGCCATCATGCCCTGCGGCACTCCGAGGGTGGACATCTGCTCGGTGATGTGCCGCGTCCGCAGAGAATTGGCCCCGGCCGAGACCAGGAGAAGCGCCGACATGAACACAGTGACGACGGCAAGGGAGAGGAACATGCCTGAAACCTCAATCGTGCGAGATGCGAGTAAGGGGGCGTGCGCACCGTGACGACGATAGGCGGCTGTCAGGTACCTCTAGGTAACCTTCGGGGCATGAGCCTGCGACCCGGAATTGTCTTCCTCGCCGACTGTCCCGCTCTCCTGGCCATGGAGATCATCGCCAGCAAGTGGTCCATGGTCACGCTCTTCGCGCTGACCGACGGCCCGTTGCGCCACGGCGAGTTGGTCGAGCTGAGCGGTGGCATTTCGCGCAAGGTACTGACCCAGACGTTGCGTCGGCTCCAGGCCAATGGGCTCGTCGAGCGGCACGCGTACGCCGAGGCGCCGCCGCGCGTGGAGTACAGCCTGACCGATCTCGGGCGAACCCTGGAGGAGCCCATCAGGATGCTCACCGCATGGGCGCGGGAGAACGGCGAGGCGGTCGTCACCTTCCGGGAAGCAGCCCAGGCGGCCAGGACCATCGAGGCGGATCAGGCGACCTTGGTGAAGACTCCTCATGTCGATGAGAACCCGAGCCGTTTCTGATCAACAGGAGCTGCCCCAGGCGGACCACACGACCGCCTCGCGGAGGCGACGGTGACGGCCAACGAGACGGCGAGGCCCCGCACAGCGTGTGCTGTGCGGGGCCTCGCCGTCTGCGCCTCGCCCTTCGGCGGCCATGCCCGCAGGACCGCCGACAGTGTGCTGCGTCGGCACGCAGCTTGACGGGGCCGGCACGCCGTAGGAAGACGTCTGTCCCGCCCCCTCGCCGGGACAGACGTCTTCCTGCGTGGGCCGCGTGGCGTCCAGGACGTCAGGCGGCGGCTCCGTCCGTCCTCCTTCGCGGCTTCCAGCCCGGCTTCGGGATGGAGCCGATGAGGCGCTGGGTGTAGGGGTCCTGGGGGTCGCCGAGGACCGCTGCGGCGGGGCCGCGTTCGACGATCCTTCCGGCCCGCATCACCAGGACGTCGTCGCTGATGTGCCGGACGGCGCCCAGGTCGTGCGTGATGAACAGCAGGGCGGTACCGGTGTCCGACCGGATACGGGCGAGCAGGGTCAGGATCTGCGCCTGGATGGACACGTCCAGGGCGGCGATGGCCTCGTCCAGGATCAGTACCCGGGGCTCGGCGGCCAGGGCGCGGGCGATGGCGACGCGCTGACGCTGTCCGCCCGAGAGGGCCTTCGGCAGCGAGCGTGCCTGCCGGTCGTCCAGGCCCACCATGTCGAGCAGTTCGGCCACGCGGGCGCGGAGCCGGTCCGCGGGCAGGCGCCGGTGCAGGGCGACCGCCTCGGCGACGGCGTCCCCGACGCGCTGGCGCCGGTCGAGGGACGAGTAGGGATCCTGGAAGACCATCTGGATCCGGCGGCCGCGCGCACGGCGCTCGACCGCCCGTGCCCGCCCGGGCCGGCGCTCCTCGCCGGCGACGACGACGTGTCCGCCGGTCGGTGACTCGAGCCCGGCGATCATGCGGGCGGTCGTCGTCTTGCCCGAGCCCGACTCGCCGACGATCGCCAGGGAACCGTGCTCCGGCAGTGAGAACGTCACGTCGTCCACGGCGACGAAGTCACCGAACTCCTTGCGAAGGGCGCGTACCTCAAGCATGGCTTCCGGCCTCCTCGGGCGAGAGCGTGTGGGGGAAGTGGCAGGCCGCTGTGGCGTCACCGGCGGGGGCCGGCCGCGGCCGGTCGCTGCGGCACAGGTCCTGGACCCGGGGACATCGGTCGCCGAAGGCGCATCCACCGGGCGCTTCGAAGCCGGACAGGGGCCGGCCGGGGATCGAGCGCAGTTCCGCGGCGGGGTCGGAGACCGGAGGGCGGGAGGCGAGCAGGGCGCGTGTGTACGGGTGGGCGGCGCGCCCGCGCAGACGGTCGGCGGGCACTTCCTCCACGGTCGTGCCCGCGTACATCACCACGACCCGGTCGCACACGGCTGCCGCGAGCTCCAGGTCGTGCGTGATGAACAGCATGGCGAGCCCGCGGGCTTCACGGGCCTCGCCGATGATGGCCATGACCTCTTCCTGGGTGGTCACGTCGAGGGCGGTGGTCGGCTCGTCGGCGAGGAGCAGGCGGGGTTCGGCGGCCAACGCGGCGGCGATCATGACGCGCTGGAGCAGGCCGCCCGACAGCTCGTGGGGCCGCTGGCGCATGCGCCGGTCGGCATCGGCGATGCCGACCTCGCGCAGGATCCCGGCGACCCTCCTGGCCGCTTCGGCGGCCGGGACACGGCGTGTGGTGGTCAGTCCCTCGATCAGGAAGTCGCCCACACCACGTGCCGGGTTGATGTGGGCGCGGGGGTCCTGGAACACCATGGCGACCTCCCGCGCGCGAAAGGCGCGCAGGCGCTCGGGCGTCATCCGCGGGACGGACTCCCCGTCGAAGAGGATGTCCCCGTGGATCCGGGCCTTCCCGGGAAGGAGGCCCATCACGGAACGGGCCGTCAGGGACTTGCCGGATCCGGACTCACCGACCAGGGCGACGGCCGCGCCCTCGGGGATCGTGACGTCGGCCCGGTGGACGACGGTGCGCGGTGCTCCGTCGAGGGGCAGATCGATGCCGAGCGCGTCGATCCGGAGCAGCGGTGTGGCACTCATGCGTTCTCTCCGAGCAGACGTCGGGACAGGCCCGTCCCCAGCAGGTTGAACGCGATGACCACCACCAGGATGGCGATGCCTGCGTACAGCGACTGCTGTGGTTGGCCGGCGAGGATGGAGGGGGCGCCGTTGGCGACCATCAGTCCCCACTCGGGATCCGGGGGCTGACTGCCCAGGCCGAGGAAGGAGATCGCCGCCACGTCGAGCAGGGCGTAGCCGAATCCGATGGTGGCCTGGACGAGGACCAGCGGCAGCAGGTTCGGCAGGAGGTGCCGCAGCCAGATGCGGGCGGTGGGCGCGCCGAGGAGCTGGAGCGCCGAGACGTAGGGCAGGTTGCGTTCCTTGATCGTGGCGGAGCGCACGACGCGCGTGATCAGGGGGAGATAGGCGATCGACAGGGCGACGATCGGTGCGGTGAGCCCGGCGCCGAAGACCGCGGCGACGAGGACGGCCATGATGAGTCCGGGGAAGCCGAAGACGATGTCCAGGGTGCCCGAGACGGCCCGGTCGAGCCGGCCGCCGAACCAGGCCGCCGCCAGCGCGAGGAGGGTGCCGAGCGTGGTGGCGACGACGATGACGACGGCGGGGGCGGCAAGGCTGGCGCGGGCTCCGGCGATCAGCCGGGACAGCAGGTCGCGTCCGGTGTCGTCCGTTCCCAGGAGGTGGGCGGGCGACGGTCCGGCGTTGACGTTCAGGGGGTCGACGGCGTTCGGGTCGTGCGGGGCCAGCAGCGGTCCGAGCACGGCCAGCAGGACGAAGAGGGCGACGACACATCCCGCGCCGAGCGTCAGGAGGTCGCGGGGGCGTCCGGTCCGCCCGGGCGCGACGGCAGTGGACAGGGCGGTGGTCATCGGACCCCCTTCTGTGCGGTCCGGGGGTCGAGGGCGGCGCTGACCAGGTCGACGGTGGTGTTGATGACGACGAAGACGACCACGAAGATCAGCGATACGGCCTGCACGACGGCCATGTCCTGTTTGGACGCGGCCTCGATCATGAGGGCTCCGAGCCCTCCGGTGCCGAAGGCCTGTTCGGCGACGGCCGCGGTGGCGATGAGTCCGGCGATGCCGACGCCGGAGACGGCGAAGACGGGGCCGGAGGCATTGTGCAGGATGTGCCGTCGGATCACCGTGCGCTCGGGCACGCCGCGACTGCGGGCGGTCTCCACGTGCTCGGAGCGCATTTCCGCGCGGACGGCGGTCCGGGTGACCTGGGCGACGTACCCGATCCAGGTCATCGCCAGCGCGACGGCGGGCAGTGTCAGGTGTGTCAGCGTCCCGGTGAAGCCCTCGCCGGAGCCGTAGACCGGGAACCACGGCAGCTGGACGGCGAAGAGCCAGATGAGCAGGACCGCCATGATGAAGGTCGGTACGGCCATCGCGCCCGCCGTCAGGGTCGTGGCCAGCGTCTCGGTGCGTCCGCCGCGCAGGGCGGCGACGGTGCCGATGACGGTGCCGGCCACGAGGACGAGGACGGAGGCGTAGGCGACGAGGGCGAAGGTGTCGCCGGCGCGCGCACCGATGAGGCCGGCGACGGAGTCGCGGTAGACGAGGGACGTGCCGAAGTCGCCCCGCAGGCAGTTGCTCAGCCAGTGCCAGTAGCCCTGGACGAACGGATCGTCCAGGTGGTACTCACGATGGATCTGCGCAAGCACGGCGGGGTCGGGGTCCCGGCTGCCGCCGACGAGCAGCGTGGCGGGGTCCCCCGGCGTGAGGAACATCGCGCCGTAGATGGCCAGGCTGGAGAAGAGCACGGTCACGACCAGCATGCCCAGCCGAGTGGCGACGAAGCGGAGGCTCATCTCGGACCTCCCCCTTCGGGGCGCTGTTCCCCGGCAGGGCGGCGTACGGCCGAACCGGTGGGCGGGGACGTACGGGGAAGATGTCGCAGAGGGAGCATGAGCCCTCCAGGGTGCAGGGGCTATTCGCCGCTTTCGGGCAGGACGGTCAGACACAGGCGGGAGGGGTGGGCGGAGCCGGTGCGGAGCCTCTGCCGGCTCGCCTGGGGAGTGGTCGTCTGCCACGGACTCTCCAGGGAACCGGAGTTGGGCAGGTGGTTCGGAAAGTCGCTGCCGGCGATCATCAGCGCGAGACGGTGGCCCGGACGCAGCCGGTAGCCGGTGTGCCCCAGGGCGATCTCGGCCTCGCCCGGCCCGTGGGCCTGGGTGCATCCCCGCACGATCAGGCGCGCCGTGCCGTCCGGTGCCAGGTCGAGGAGGCGGACGAAGATGTCGAAGGTGGGCGCCGTGCTCTCCACGTGCAGCACCGCGTGGACGGGACCGGCGAGGTCGAGCGGCCGGCCGGCGGCGGAGCCGGTGAAGACGAGGACGTCGTCGCGATCGAGTGTGCGGCGTTCGTCGGCGTGGTCCCGCAGTTGCAGGAAGGTGTCGGTCGCGGCGGACGGCACGAGATCGTCCGGGTCGTACCGCCACTCCGCCGCTTCCGGCGTCCCGCCCGGGCGCGCGGCCAGCCGTCCACCGGGGACCGTGCCGTTCGCCGCGGCGGCCTCCGTCAAGTACAGCTCGGTGTGCGTGGCTTCGGGCAGCGGCCAGGAGGCCGCCGTGCGCCAGCCGGCGTGGCCGAGCTTCCAGCGCACCCGGGGCAGCGAGTCGGGCGGGGCGATGCCCTTCAAGAAGACGTCGAAGAACTCGATGGCGGGGCCGGTGTAGGAGTCCAGCATGCGCGCGAGGGCCTTCTCGCCGGCCAGGTGGTCGGTCTCGGGCGTCGCCGGGGCGTCTTCCAGGAAGTAGTTCTCGTGGTCGATGGTGTCGGCGATCAGGTACTGGACGGCCGCCCAGCCGGGACGCCTGGCCAGCTCCGTGTAGTCGCGCATGTGGGCGATGCCGAGGTTGTCGAACCAGCCTACGCAGTGCAGCACCGGCACCGGACGGGCGTCGTAGGGGTGCGGACCGTTGTACGGGGAGAGGGGGATGCCGCCGACGACGAGGTCGAAACCGGCCGAGCGCTTCCCGATCGCGGCGAACGCCTCCTCGTAGGCGGCGATGACCGGGCGGCGGGTGAGATCGACGTCGAACTCGTAGCTGTCGCGGTCCGTCCAGACCTGCGCCTGGTAGGTGGCCCCCTCCAGCCACAGGGGCTGCCGGCCGGAGCCGGAGTCGTAGGTGGCGATGCCGGGGGCGTTCGAAGTGGAGGTCACCCGGGGGACGATGGCGCGCAGGGCGGGGTGCTGGCTGGAGACCGCCGACCACTGGGTGAAGCCGTAGTACGAGTCGCCGAACATGCCCACGATCCCGTCGGACCAGGGCTGACGGGTGATCCACTCGAGGGTGTCGTAGCCGTCGTCGACCTCTCCCGTCCAGCCGAGCGTGCGCCCCTCCGAGCGGAACTTGCCCCGCACGTCCTGGACCACCACGACGTAGCCGCGTGCCGTGAACCTCTCCGCGATCTTGTCGAAGAACGCGTACCGGCTGTTCTTGTCGTACGGCAGGCGGGCCAGGACGGTCGGCGCGGGTGCCGCTTCCGGCTCGGCGCCGTAGACGTCGGTGGCCAGCCGCACGCCGTCGCGCATGCGCACGTAGTGCTGCCGCGCGTGCGGAGGGACGGGCTCCGGTGTGACGCGGTGGACGGCAAGGTTCATGAAGTCCCTCCAGGGAACCAACCTTAAGAAAACAACGTGATATAACAGCGTTGCATCTAGGGACGTTCAACGTCAACCCCCTCTGAGCTAGGTTGCTCTCATGCCGATCGACGTCGACGAAGTCCAGCGCCGCAAGGCAATCGCCGAGGCGACCCTCGCTGTCGCCGCCCGGGACGGCGCGCGCGCCATCACCATCCGGGCCGTGGCCAAGGAGCTCGGCGGATCCACCGCGATGGTCACGAACTACGTCCCCACGCGGATGGCTCTCATCACCAACGCCGTGCGCGCGGCGGAGTCCCGGTGGCGCGCCGACCTGGAAGCCCACCTGGGCGACCGGAGCGGCGCGGACCGCCTGCGCGCCACGGTGGAATGGCACCTCAGCACGGAGCCCGAGGACCTGCTGCTCCGCACCCTCTGGGTCGAGATGCTCTCGACGGCGCACGTCGACCCCCAGGGCGTCGACCGCCGCGAGCCACGCGAATCGCGTGCCGAATTCCTCGACGCCTCGTCCGCCGCCGGAGTCCCCGACGCCGACCTCGCGGCCGACGTCCTCTCCCTCCTGACCCGCGGCTACTACGTCTCCACGATGGAGGAGCCGACCTACTGGACGGCGGAGCGGACGGGCCGCGTGGCGAGGGCGGTCGTGGACGCGCTGATCGGCGACTGACGGCCCGCTGGACGACAGGGAGTTCCCCCGCGCGGTGGCGGTCTCACCCCGGCTGCCCGGTCCGGCGCCCCGACCGTGCACGCGGCCGCGGCGACGCCTCGTCGGACATGACATCCTCGTTCAGGCCGACATCGTTCTTCACCCCGTCAAGCCATGCGCGTCGCAGGGCCCTTCGGACCACCTTCACCGGCTCGAGAGAGAGGTTGTACGCCATGACGGCACCCGGACCCGACGCCTGGGCGCCCGGCCCGATACGGACCGAACGGCTCGTGCTCCGTCGGTCCGAAGCCCGCGACCGCGCGGCGTTCGTCGAGCTGTTCGCGTCACCGGAGGTGGGCACCTATATCGGTGGCCCTCGGCCGCGAGACGAACTCGAACGCGCGGTGCCCCGGGTCCCCGGGCGGCGCCCCGGCCTCTTCGTGATCGAGCGGGACGGAGCGATGATCGGCATGGTCACGCTCGACCGGCGCGACGCGGAGCGTCCGGGTCACGTCCGTGCGGAGGGCGAGGAGGCCGAGCTCGGCTACCTGCTCCTGCCGGAAGCGTGGGGATGCGGGTACGCCGCCGAGGCGTGCGCGGCGGTACTCGACTGGATCGCCGACGCACTCCCCGGTGAACCGGTGGTCCTCTGCACCCGGACCGCGAACGACCGCGCGATGCGCCTCGCGTCCAAGCTGGGGTTCATCGAGGTCGAGCGGTTCGAGGAGTACGGCGCCGAGCAGTGGTTCGGCGTCTTGCGCGTGGTCACGCCGTCCGGTTGAACCGGACGGCGTGCGGCGCGACATGTCATGCGCCCGTGCGGGCCAGCGACCAGCGGTGCAGCCGGTCGCCTTCGCGCGTGAGCCAGGTGCCGTCTCGCAACACCGTGACGTCCTCGTCGACCGGCACCGGGTAGCTCACCCGGCCGAGCGGACGCAGCGTGTCCGCGTGCACAAGCCAGTGCCGCGTCTCCGGCGCCGCGCCCGCGGGGTGGACCCGGCCCGGGACCACGATGTGGCGTTCGTCCAGGACCTGTGCGGAGAAGAACTCGTCGTTCTCCGGGTCGAGGCGCAGCTCCGTGAGATCCAGCAGCCCGGTCCGCTCCCCGGAGCCGAGGTCGTACACCGCCAGCTCATCGCGGTCGTCGTCGGCGAAGAGGTACTCGGCGTACCGTTGCGTCAGCGCCCGGAAGCCCGGAAGGAAGCCGACCAGCGCGTACATCCACGTGCCGCCGAGAAGGGGCAGGCCGTCGGTGCGCGGATCGACCCACCACGTCGACCAGCTCTGCCAGGCGGTCCAGCAGGACACCACCACCGCCCCGCCGTCCGGGTGCCAGCACTGCGACGCGCCCGACGCCAGTGAACGGATCTGCCGACGGCCGCGGACCTCGCCGGTGGCGGCGTCCAGGAGCACCAGTTCGTCCCAGGTGTAGTTGCGACCCGGTTCCAGGTCGTAGACCAGGGCCGCCTTCCGGCTGTCGGGCTCCAGCGTCGGCACGAGGACGCTCACCCACCGTCCGTCCGGACTGACGGAGGGGGTGGAGTGCGCCCGGGCCGCGCCGTGCCAGGGGTCGTGGGCGAACTCCCAGCGCGTGCTGCCGTCGGAGTGCACCGCCCGCACCGACGCCACCTCGGCCACCACGAAGCCGCCATCGGGTCCGGGGGTCGCTCGGCCCTGGTCCGGCGTCCGCAGAACGGCGGTCGCGCTCCGGGCCCTGCCCGTGAGGAAGCCCTCGCGGTCATGGACCTCCACACGTCCCGGCGTACGAACGAGGAGCCGCCCTCCGGTGATCGCCTCGACCGCGCCCTGGACCCGCGTCGTGCCGAGCGGCACCACATCGATCCGTTCATCCCCCGTCGTTCTCATACCCGCATGCTCGCAAGCGCCCCGTGGGCTCCGCCAACTGTTTCCCCGGCAGGCCTCCCACAGGCGGGAGACCGCGCCGACCCGAGGCGCCTCCGGACGTTCCGAGCCTCCGGATGGTCCGCGCCTCCGTCCGGGCATCCTGGGTACGCCAGGCCCCCGGACCGCCCGCCAAGCGCTCCGTCGCCCCCGATGCCGCGGCCCCGTACGACCGCCGTCCGCCGATGCGAGATCATGGCAGTCGTCAACGCCGACACTTTGCGGAGAGAGGACCGAGGTGGCCGAGGAGGAAGCCGTGGCTGTCACGGTCGCGGAGCTGATCGCGGCCGCACCCGACGGCCAGAGCGGCGCCCTGTGGCGGCTGGGCACGTCCGGGCGCCAGCTGGACGCCAACGTGGTGCGGCTCCTGCCGGGCACCGACGTCGCCGTCCACACGGAGGCCGAGGTCGACGTCCTGCTCCTGGCCGTCGCGGGTGGAGGTTCCCTCACCGTGGACGGCGCCGAGTCGGACCTCGTTCCGGGCGCCCTCACGCTCCTTCCGCGAGGCGCCGCACGGGGGCTGAGAGCCGGCGCGGACGGCCTGGTCTATCTCACGGCGCACCGCAGGCGTGCCGGCATGAGCATCGGCAAGCCGCCCAGTACCGAACCCTTGACGGAGACGTGCGCGGTGCACCTCGTGTGCGGCCGATGCCAACGGCACGCGATCGAGGTGGACGCGCGGTTCTGCAGCCGGTGCGGCACTGCGCTGGCGCCCCGGCCCACGGCCACCTGACGGTCTCGCGGCGGTGCGCGGCCCGGTCGCGCCGGTCTCCCACCCGGAACGCGACAGGCTCCCGCCCGGAATGGCCCGCGTGGCCATGCTGCTATGGGCCCAGGCCCCTTCTCTGCCATCCAGCCATCCGTGCTGGGCCGGGCCGGGCCGTAGACCATCGTCCGTGCGCGGCGCACCTTCCTGCCGCCGCGTGGGGATGCTGCCCTGGGACCCCGAGCTGCTCCGGTCCTCAAGCGTGGCCTGGGTGTCAGAGGGTGTAGTGGGCGGCGTACCGCTCGCTGGGCGGCACGACGGTGATGACGTCGATCAGCACACCGTCCGGGGCGGCGGTGATGAAGTGACGCTGGCCGAACTCTTCCGTGCGCAGCGGCAGCACTTCGGGCAGGCCGGCCTCGGACACGAGCCGCTGGTGCTCGGAGTCGACGTCGTCCACCTCGAAGTTCAGCAGCAACCCCCCCTGATGCGCGCCGCGGTGGCCCTCGGGGACGGTCGGGTGGGTGCAGTCGAGGAGGGCCAGTTCGTAGTGCGGGGCGTCGGGGCGGCGCAGGCTGACGTACCAGTCCGCCTCGAAGGTCGCTTCGAACCCGAGGTGGCGGGTGTAGAAGTCGCGGGAGGCCGCCACGTCCCGGCTGGCGAGCACCGGGTAGAAGCCACCGAGCCCGGTCCTGGGCGTGGTCGTGAGTTCGTTCGTCATGGCAGGCTCCCTCGACTCCATTTCGCATACCCACGGTATGTGAATCTTGGCGTTAGCATACCCTCGGTATGCGAAATGCGAAGGCGGTGCGCTCGATGGCGGTCAGCCGGGCGGAGCAGAGGGCGGCCACGCGGCGAGCGCTGCTGGCCGAAGGGCGGCGGCGGTTCGCCGCCGACGGGTACCACCACGTGGTGCTGGCCGAGGTTGCTCGGGGCGCCGGGGTCACCAAGGGGGCCGCCTATCACCACTTCGACAGCAAGGTCGGGCTCTTCCGGGCTGTCGTGGGGGAGATCCAGCAGGAGCTGGGGGAGCGGGTCGCGACCGCCGCCGAGCGGCACGAGGACCTCTGGGAGCAACTTCGGGCCGGCTGCCGGGCCTTCCTGGCCGCGGGGAGCGACCCGGCGGTGCGACAGATTCTGCTGGTCGACGCGCCGACCGTGCTCGGCTGGGACGAGTGGCGGGCCATGGACGAGGAGTCCTCCGCCCGGCATCTCGCGGAGGTCCTGACCGCGCTCGCCGCAGCCGGGATCATCGCCGATCAGCCCGTGGAGCCTCTGGCCCGGTTGCTCTCGGGGGCGATGAACGAGGCCGCGCTCTGGATCGCGCGGGGTGGGGACCCGCGGGCGGGGGAGCAGGCACTCGACCGTCTCCTCGCGGGGCTTCGCGCCACGGCCTGACCTCTCAGGCCGTGCGGGGCAGGGAGTCGGGCCGCGGCCCGCATGACGGGCCGTTGCCCGGCAACCTCTCCTGCCCGGCCGGACGTCCTGGCCGGGCCCCTCCGTCCAGCTCCACGATGTCGCGCCCCGCGCCTGCCCCAACGCCCCGCGCCTCACCCGCTTCACGATGCCGCGCCCCGCGCCTGCCCCGCGCCCCGCGCCTGCCCCGCGCCCCGCGCCTGCCCCGCGCCCCGCGCCGCGCGCACGTGACTCGGCCTCACCCCTGAGTGTGAGACCGGTGCCCCCCCGGTTTCGGATGCGGAAGCGATGCCGCATGGGGCGGCGGTCCGTGGGCCGGGCCCCGGCGGTGTCCGCCGAACGGCCCAGCCCGCGATTTGCCTCCCCGGAAATGTCTACGTATGCCCATACTCTCGTCCTGCAATTACGAGAGTGCTCCGCATGTCAGCTTGTTCGGTCGAGTGCCCTGTGGCTGACCGTACGCACGGGGTGCGGCCGTACCACTTCTCATTCCTGGAGAAACACATGCGCGTTGCCGTGACAGGCGGCGGTGGTTTCCTTGGGTCGCACCTGTGCGAGGCGCTCTTGCGGCGCGGCGACTCGGTGGTGTGCCTGGACGACTTCTCGACCGGCGACCCCGAGAACATCGCCCCTCTTCTGTCGGACCCGTCCTTCGAGTTCCAGCACGCCGACGTGAGCGAGGCCATGGAGGTCGCCGGCCGCGTCGACGCCGTCGCCCACCTCGCGTCCCCCGCCTCCCCGCCCGACTACCTGCGCCGTCCGCTGGAGACCCTCTCGGTCGGCAGCCGAGGCACCGAGAACGCCCTGCTTCTGGCCCTGCGTCACGACGCGCGCTTCATCCTCGCCTCGACGAGCGAGGTCTACGGCGATCCACTGGTCCACCCGCAGGAGGAGGCGTACTGGGGCAACGTCAACTCCATCGGCCCCCGCAGCGTCTACGACGAGGCGAAACGATACGCCGAGGCGGTGTCCGCCGCGTACCGCCGCACGCACCACCTCGACGTCGGCATCGCGCGGATCTTCAACACCTACGGTCCCCGGATGCGCCCACACGACGGCAGGGTGGTCTCCAGCTTCATCACCCAGGCCCTCACCGGTGAACCGCTCACCATCTACGGAGACGGCGAGCAGACCCGGAGCTTCTGCTACGTCGACGACCTGGTCCGGGGTCTCCTCGCCCTCCTCGACTCCTCCGCGATGGGCCCGTTCAACCTCGGCAACCCCGTCGAGCGCACCGTCTCCGAACTCGCCGCCATCGTCCTGGAGATGACCGGCTCCACCTCCGAGGTGAAACACCATCCGCTGCCGGTCGACGACCCGACCCGCCGCCGCCCGGTGATCACCCGAGCCCGCGAAGAGCTGGGCTGGGAGCCGGAGATCGACATCACCGAGGGCCTGCGCCGGACCGTCGCCTACTTCCGCGCCCGTCCGGAGCGGCTCACCGCGTCGGCCGCGGCGATCCGTGGCGCCCAGCACGACACGGTCCCGCTGGCCATGGCGGCGAGCCGGACCGGCCGGCAGCAGAGCATCCCGGGCCCGGCGGCCGTCGGCACCCCCGTGGCCTCCACCGCCGCACACGGACCGTCCGCCCCGGGCGGCGCGACGCCAAGGCGGCCCAGGACGCGGGCGCGTTCGCGGTCGTCCTGGAACTC